>JAIEQQ010000513.1 GCA_019747615.1 Phycisphaerales bacterium | reverse complement strand
GGGATCAGCCGTGGAATCAACCGGCCAGCCCTCGCGCTGCCCGGCGTACACGTCATCGCTATCGGTCAGGCCGGCGTGGGCCTCGCCGCGGGCGACGATGCGGACGACACTGGCGTTGCCATCAACCTCGCGCACGCCGGCGTCCTTCAGCCTCTTCGCCAGCGCCAGCAGCCCCTCATCACCCAACCGAGTGTGCAGCACCGCGACGTGCCCGCGCGTCGTGCCGAACCGCGCCCGCGCGATCACCACGCGCCCACGCAGATCATCGCGGCAGAGCTCCTCGATCGATCGCGGTGCCCGCTCAGCACCCATCACCCGCGTGTTGTACACGATCCGGCGCGGCCGCAACGCCATCGCGACCGCCGACTTCGTGCGGAACTCCGCCGGCCACGCGTCGATCGCCCGCCCGAGCGCATCGGCATCGGTGGTCAGACCCGGCGTCGGCGGTGATTGTGCCGGTGATCGAAGCTCCGCCAGCACGCCCTCGCGGGCCAGCCACGCCGTCGTCACACCCTCGCTGCTCAGCCAAATATCCGCCCGCGGCCGCGCCCGCTCGCTCAACACGCGCTGCGCCAGCCCCGTCGTCTTCGTCGCCTCAGTGTCTCCGACCAGCTCCGCGGTGAACGCAACCCCGCCGCCGACCGCCGCCGCGGCGCTCGCCCGATTGAACTCCGCAAGCACCGGCTCGATGATCTCGCGATCGATCGAGGAATACACGACGACGCGCGTCGACTTGCCGCCGCCACTTGAGGATTGCGCACAGCCCGCAAGCGCCAGCACGCCACCGGCCAAACCCGCAGCCCCAATCGCCATCGCCTCACGCCGCGAGTATCGAGTCATCGCTTCTGTCCCACAGGGAGTCTTCGGGAGGCAGGCGAGGACGCCTGCCCCACAGGTGCGAATGCTCATCGCTCGTCGCTCAGCACTCAGCACTCAGCACTCAGCACTCAGCACTCAGCACTCAGCACTCTCACGGCTTCTTCGCCGGCTCCACCGCTGGCTTGCCGTCCTTCGCGTCGGGCTTCTTGCCGCTGGCGTCGCTCTTCTTGGCCAGCTCGCCGAAGTAGTGCTTGACCATGTCGTGGTATTGGCGCTCGATGACGTTGTTCTCGAGTGCTTCGGTGGCTTCCTGCTCCGCCGCGGTCGCGACGTTGGCAAAGGCCTGACGGCTCTCGCCCTTGACCTGCTCGCCCTGCACGAGCATGGTGCCGATCGTCGGCCCGCCGCTGTCGGGGGTCTTGGCCTTGATCTTCTCCCAGCGCTCAGCCGCGGCTTGCTCGCCCACACCGCCGCCGCCATCGCTGATGCCAGCGCCGCCGCGCCCGAAGCCGTTGCCGTCGCCGCCGCCCTTGTTCTGATCGCCAAAGCCGCCATCGCCGGTGAGGCCGCCCTTCTCGCAGGCGCCCATGCCGGGGCTATCGCACTGGCCCATGCCCTCGCTCATGGCCTGAAGCTGCTTGTTCGCTTCGTTCAGCGCCGCTTGGGCGTTGTTCAGGTCCGACTGCGCCATCTCCATCTGGCTCATGGCGTTGGCAACGCTCTCCATCGCCTGGGCCATCTCCTGGCTCATGCCGCCCTGCTGGCCGTTCTCACCCTTTGAGCCGCTGCTGGGGTTGTTGCACTGCTGGGCCATCTGCTGCATCGCTTGCGCGAGGTTGCTCAGCGCCTCGCTGGCCTGCTGCTGTGCTTGGGCCGCGTTCTCCAGTGATTCCTTCTGCTCGGCGCTGACGCCCTCGCCAGACTTCATCGCCTCGGCGAGCTTTTGCGGGTCGCTGGCCAGGCCCTTGTCAAGCCCGGCCTTCTGCAGCGCCTCTTCGAGCTTCCGCTTGTCCTTGGCGACTTTCTCCATCTGGTCCGCGAGCTTGTTGAGCTGCTCTTCGAGCTTCTGCTTCGAGGCTGCGTCGCTCTTGCCGGCGCTCAGATCCTGCGCCAGCTTCTGCAGTTCCGACTTCGCAGCCGAGATCTCGCCCTTGGCCAGCGCGGTTGCGATATCCGTCAGCGGGCCGCTGCCCGGCGTGCGCAGTTGCTTGAGCTTCTCCAGCATGAGCTGCGCCGCTTGCAGCTTCTCGCCACCCTTGGCGGACTCAAGCTTTTGCTTCATGTCGCTCAGCGAGCGGATCGCCGCGCGGCGGATCTCCTCCGGCGTCTTCAGATCGCGGCTCTGCGGCTCGGCCTTGCTCGCCTCATCCCCATCGCCCTTCTTCACGCCCTCAACCTTCGCGATCAGTTCCTCAACCTTCGCCTGGGCCGTCTTGGCCTCCTGCTCGGCCTTGTTCCGCTCCTTCTCCGTCGCTTCGGCAAGCTCCGCCTCGGCACGCTTGCCCATCAGATCAAACTTCGGCACCGTCATCCACAGCACGAACACCGTCAGCCCCGCGACCATCGGCGCATACCAAGACCGCGGCATCCGCACCGGCACCGCCTGATTCACGCGCACGAGCGCCGCCGCTCGCCCCGCGTCTTCCACAATCGCGCCCGACCACGCGTCGCGCTCGTTCTGAACGCACATCGCCGTGCTCAGCGTTTCCTTCAGCCCGGCGCCCTCATCAACCCTGCGAGCAAGCGCCATCGCACCCGGCCAGCGGGCAAGCCCGCCGATGATCGAGATGCCGACAACACTGCCGAGGCCGACGTACGCCGCGAGGCTCCAATCGACCGTCAGCACCGCGGCTTGTTCGAGGATGCGCAGCACGCCGATCGCGCCGATCGCGACCGTCGAGAGCACCACGAGCCCCGTGAGGACGTTGCTCGCGAAAACTCGCATGCCCGCCCGCCGCACCAATGATCGCACCTGGTTCATCGTGATCGCTCCGTAAACTGTCCGCCGCCCTGACACCCGCCACCACCAACTCACCCGCCCACACATCGACCGATCAGGTCACCTTCGAGACAAGATTCAGACACCGCCGCCGCACGCGCATACCGCGCCAAGGCCCAACACCCACTCCCCTGTTTCCGGCCCACACTATTCAACCATCAGTTCGTCGTTTGGGTTCACCCGGATCGCCATTTCCGCGCGGATTCATCCGAACAGTATCCTGCCAAAGCGATGCCGACACCCTTCCCCATCATGTACGGCCCCACCGCCAGCGGAAAATCCGCCCTGGCCCTCGAACTCCACGATCGCCTCTCCACCCAAGGACACGCCAGCGAACTCATCACCGCCGACGCTTTCCAGGTCTATCGCGGCATGGATATCGGCACCGCCAAGCCCACGCCAGCCGAACGCCAGCGCGTGCCGCACCACCTCATCGACATCGCCGACCCGCTGGCCCCCGAGCCCTTCACGCTTGAGCAATGGCTTGCGCGTGCGAATGCACAGATCGATCGCTGCCGCGAGCAAGGGGTGATCCCTATCGTCGTCGGCGGCACATCGCTGTACATCCAATCCCTCCTCCACGGCGTCTTCGAAGGCCCGCCGGCAAACCCCGAGCTCCGCGCAACGCTCGACACACTCACGCCCGATCAACTGCACGCGCGACTGCGAGAGGTTGATCCCGACGCCGCGATGCGCATCCATCCGCAAGACACACGGCGCGCGACTCGCGCGATCGAGGTGTTCACACTGACCGGGACGCCGATCTCGGTGCTCCAGCGCCAGTGGAGCGAAGGCCACGCGAGAGACGACGCGAAGCTGTTCATCCTCTCGTGGCCCGTGGAAGAACTGAACCCGCGCATCAACTCCCGCGTCCGCGCGATGATCAACCAAGGCCTGCTCGACGAAGTCCGCGCCCTGCTCACGAAAGGCGAACTCAACCGCCAAGCCCGCGAGGCCCTCGGCTACAAGCAACTGCTGGAACACATCGCCGACCCACGCCGCGTGACGCTCGAAGACGCGATCGAACGCGTCAAAATCGAAACGCGACGCTTTGCCAAAAACCAGCGAACTTGGATGAAGCGCCTGGGCGCAACCAAGAACGCAACGACGCTCAACGCCAGCTCAATGGACACGGCAATGCTGGCGGCGGACGTGCTGAAAGCGATCAATGCAGCGAACTGACTCCCCGTGGGGCAGGCGTCCCGCCTGCCTCCGCAGACAAGCTCATCCTCAGACATCCCAGATCAGCCCAAAAACTAACCCCCCGCGACACCCTCGCGCGCAACATCGCGCCTGACCCACACAATCCTCTTGCCCCCGAATCGACCACGGCGCAAACTCGGGCCATGATCGAACTCATCGATATCACCGACCCCAACGCTCAACTCACCAGCCGCATCATCGCCACGATGCTGCACTCGGACCGCACGATCCCCGAGATCGCCGACGAGTTCCGGCTCACGTTCGCCGCGATGATGGCGCTGCTCGAAACGCCGCACGCCAAAGCCGAGATCGAAGCCATCGGCAGACTCAGCGCGCTGCGCGACCAACTCCGCGCACCGATCCGCCGCGAGACGGCGCTGCACCGTCTGGCGCACATCGTCGCCTACAGCCTCAACGAGCCCGAAGCCCGCCGCGCCGCGACCACGCTCATCAAAGCACAATCCCCGCCGCCGCAACGAAAGCCCAAAACGCAAGACACGCCAGAAGCAAAGCCCACGCCCGAACGACAAGACACGTCCGTTCCACAAGCCACGCCCGAGGCGCACCACAGCCCGCCGAGTCCCGAGCCTTTGGGTACCCCCTCTCTCCGAGAGGGGTCAATCACCACCGCCCCAACGAAGCCAGTACCCAACAAACAGTCCGAGCCCGTTCCGATGTGCGACGTGGCGATGTCCAACGTGCCCATGTCCAACGTGGCAATGCCCGATCCGCCCCGCCGCGCCCCCGCCAGGCGAGCCAGCTAGCACCCCACGCGATCCCCGCCCAAGTCCGCGTGCTCGCGCCCGCGGCTCCGACAAACCCATCCTCAGCGCAAAGTCCGTTTCATGTTCATGTTCATGTTCATGTTTCCCCCCTCCCCCTCCGTGTCCCTAGGTGTCCCCCGTGTACAAATCCCCTGCCTTCCCTCTGCGTGCCCCTGCAATCTCTGCGTCCTCTGCGTACTCCGATGTCCTGGACAGTCTCGACGCCCAAGGCTCAAGCCTGAGCTCGCGCTCAGGGCTCCCTCGCCCTTCCCCCTCACGCCACCATGTGCGCCGGCCGCGGCGTGTCCTCGCCGATCCGCTCACTCTTGATCTCAGCGCCCGCGTCGGCCTCGGCACACGTCAGTACGCACATCTCATCGCGCACCCGCATCTGCAAGTGCACCGGGCGGCCCCAGAGTGTTCGCAGCGCCCGCAGCACCTCGCCGGCGCGGGCGGCGTCGATCTCCAGTCCGCTGAACTGGTGCGCGAGGTACAGCTCGCCTCGATTCAGATAGTTCCCATCCACGACGTAGATGAATGGCTCGCCGCGGTTGGTGAGGTAGTGCAGCAGCGTCTGCTTGACCTTCTGGTAATCGTGGCTGGCGATGCGCGGGCGTCCGTCCTGCTCGTCCCTTTTGGTCTGGTACATCCGATGCTTCTGAACAAACTCTTCGGTGAGGAACTCGTCAACGAACATCACGTCGTTGTACACGCGGCGGACCTGGAAGATTTTCTCGCGTCCTTGGCCGCTGGAGTCATCGAAGCGAGCGCGATCGCCGACGCCGTCGAGCCGCTCCCATGCCGGCCCGTGCTGGCCGGTGTTCCAGCGATGCTCGATGTCCTTCCAGAGTTCGATGCCGATCTTGTACGGGTTGAAGCCGCCGTCGGGCATGTGGATCACGCCCGAGTGCTGGTCGCAGTAGTGGATGATCTCGCTGGCGTCGCAGAAGTGGTGCGTCATCAGCTTGCTGTGCCAGTAGCTCGCCCAGCCCTCATTCATGATCTTGGTCATCGCCTGCGGCACGAAG
>JAIEQQ010000317.1 GCA_019747615.1 Phycisphaerales bacterium | reverse complement strand
GCGGAGAACCTGTATCGGAGCAGCGCTACCCGATCGCATGACCACCGTTGCCGACGCCGCATTAAAGCGATTAAAGTTAGTATTTGGCGGGAACGTCACGGGATCGTACGGATTCCCCACAGCGCAGGCAAACGATTCGTTGTTAATGGTTGTTTCAATGCAGATCTGAAACACAACAGGGAGGGCGGGGTCTGTGCGACAGACTTGTGTCGCACTCCAAAGCGTCGTGGCGACCGCGATTCCGGGTTCTGCGGTGGTCCCGAGATCTCGGCAGGTTCGCCAGATCGCTGACGGCACGTCCTCTCCGCACAACCGTCGCTCCTTGCCAGCGTAGAACGCCCAAAGCGACTCACCGTTCGTCTCTGATGAGCCACTCGCAGAGTCCACAACCGCCTTCGCGCTGAACTTCGCGCCGCCGATCGTTCCGTTGTTCAACAGGCCAAGATTGCAACCGCCTGGGTCGTTAACAGGCGTCTGGCCCGCAACCGACACAAGCTGCCCAAGCTGCGTGGTCGAGGCGCTGTCTGTGACGACCGCTCGCGGGAAGAAGAAGACGCACGGCACCTTTGTCCCAGTAAAGGTTGCATAGCCGTAAACGAACGCCGCACCGGACGGATTGGTCACCGTCGCATTCTGAAGACTCCAACTGGACTTGATGTTCAGTCGATTTGCGGCACCACCAATGTCGTAGTCGCAAGTCTTGTCCCAAATCGTGTCGTTTGGCCCCGGACACGGACAATCGTCCGCCAACGTCCGATAACCAAGTCCAGCAGACAAAAAAACAGCCAACGCAATAGACACTTTTTGCATGACCCGCTCCCATATATTGAAGAATGTTAACGAAGAAATGTGGCAACGGCCACAACTCTTTACTGCCGATAGTCCGCGATGTTGAACGTCCAGCCCGGCGTCGTCGCATCGTTCGCCCAGCGACGCATGTCGGTGACGTCGGAGTGCTTGAGCGGTTCAACGTGGCCGTCCATCATGGCGGCGACCGTCATCTTCTGATGACGGAAGTCAAGGAAGCCGTACTCGCGCGGCCGACGCCCGCTCTCAAGGGCGCGAATGGTCGTGAGCGACCACGTCGGCTCGCTCGATGGCACCGCGTGACCATGCCACGGGCGCATCGCGCTCGGTGCTTCGATGCGGTGATGGCCAGGGACAATTCGAGTGTCTGCGGTGGAGAGAGCGCCGGTCGAGAAGATGTTCTGTGCGGAGGCAAAAGCGATCAGCTTCGTCGAGTTCTTCACTTCTTCGGTTCTCTGCACGTAGAAACGCTTGCGAAGACGGACGGTGCCTGACGTCGGGCCGCTGAAGTCGGCAAATGCGCCAGCCTCATAATCGCCGCCCACGAACACCGTGTTCAATCCGAGCCCCGGATAGCGGCTCACGAACACCTGGAAGAACATCGGGTTTGACGAATCGGGAACGTTTGGGTTGCCGGTATTCATCCAGCGCGGCAAGTTGCGAGCCTCTTGGTAGGTCGGCTCGTCGAAGATCAGTCCCTTCACGTTGTCAGAGAGATACGGAGCCAAACGCCACGGCCAGCGCTTGGTCACGTAGTTCTCCATCAACTGCTTGTTGTCGTCATAGACCTTGAAGTGGAACTGATTGGGGTTGGTGTGCGCCCAGCTCCAGTGCGTGTAGCCCGGCATCACGCCACCTGCATACGCCGGGCCCTCGGGCATTCCGGGCTTGGTCATCTCCGGCAGGTTGCCGGGCAACACACCGGCCTTGTTGTCGCTCGAATAGCCGAGGTACGCCACCATGTGCTGCTGCGCGATCGCAGATTCTCTGGCCATCTTCGCGAGCGCACGAGCCTTGCCCAGTGCCGGCAACAGGATCGAGATCAGCAGCGCGATGATCGCGATGACGACCAAAAGTTCGATCAATGTGAACGCGCCGCGTGCCGTGGTCTTCGTCTTCATTCTTCAAACTCCCTGTGGGAATCGGACTTGCGTCGGCGGGCTTCGCCCAGAACGGGCGACGTCTGCCATCTCTTCGCCATCGCGAGAATCGCGGGCGAGTTCCATATACTCTACCAGAAATCGGGCCATCGTGCCCGTATCCACCGAGAAAAAGGCTTGGAACTTACCCGATGCGAGAGAATCTAGGGGTTTTTGCTATTGCTCACGGCGTCGGAAGCTTCGCCGTTACACCCCAATCGGGTGATGTCGCTTGGTTCGACCAGAGTCGCATGTCGCGCAGGGCGTCCAGCGAGAGCGTCGAGCCGTGACCGTCGAAGAACGAGACGACGCAGGTTCCGCTGCTGCCGCCGCCGTTCCAGCGCGGGTCCAGATAGCCGTAGGTCTCCGGCGGCGTCGAGCGATCAAACGGGCCATCGGCCCAGCGGGAAGTGTCGAACCGCGGGGCATCGACGAGGTAGAAGCCCGGCTGCACGCCGCTGGTGGCGTTGAACGGATCGCGCCCGCGCGCCGACGCGAAGACGATCAGCGACGACGGCGTGCGGACCTCGTGGTTGCGCGTGACGTACCACTTGCCCCAGGTGCGCAGGGCGGTGGCGTTGAAGCCGTAGCCCGGGTCGCTCTTGCCGCCGACGAAGTCGGCGTTGAGCCCCAGCGATGGCGAAAGGCTCGCGACGTACTGGAAATCTGCCCGCTGGCGGTAGCTTTCCAGCACGCGATAGTCGTCATAGAGCCCGGACATGTTGTAGTCCAGGTACTGCGCGATGCGCCACGGGTAGCGGCGTGCGATCACGCCGGAAACGTTTGCACCTTTGTCATCCACGGCGCGAAGCGAGTTTGGCCCGCCGGAAACCATCGAGGCCGGCGCGTAGCCGGGCATCAGTTCGCCCTTGTTGTCGTTGGAATACGCGTCATACGCGACCGAGAGCTGGTGCCCGCCGGAGAGCTCGCGCGTCTGCTTGGCCATCTGGCGAGCGGCGCTGAGCGAGGGCACGAGAATGCCGACGAGCACCGTGATGATCGCGATGACCACCAGTAGCTCGATGAGCGTGAAGCCACCCATCCGCATGAGCTTCAGGAACGGGCAGCGGGTTTCGGTGGCTTGGGTCTTCATATTCGCGAGATCCGTTCGCGGGGGGAGGGGGGAGCAAATGTCCAAATGGTCAAATTTCCGATTGCCAAATGGGGACGGGGGGCCCTGGGACGGGCGGGGACTGCGGGGGCGAGTAGTGCTTGGCTGGGGGTGAAAGATCTACGGCTGTTGAACGTTGGACTTTCGGTTCTCTTTCATCGGATTCGTAGAGTACATTGTTCGGTTCCCGGTGTCGAGTGGGTTTGTGTCAGACGGGAATTAATCCCGGTGGGGCGATATTCTAGAACCTTTGCCGTACACTTGTCTTCCTCTCACTCTCGAACCGGGGAGCCTCGGCCACCGAACATGCAGGCATCCCGACAGAGCCGCGGCCGCCGCTGAATAGGAGATTCGCCATGCCACTCAAGCCACGTCACAGCTTCGGACTCGGTGTGCTCGGCCTTGGCCTGTTGCTCGGCACCAGCGCCGCGGGCGCGGGAACCGTCTACACCGGCGTGGTGACCAATCCGCCGCTGGACCGCTGGATGTACCCGTTCGGCCCCACCGGCCCGCGGCCCACCGCCTCAACGTTCACCACCATCGGCAGCACGATCGAGGGCTTCGACGATCGCGATGCGCAGTACCTGTTGGGCTTTAACACCGGCGCAACCGTGCCCAGCGGCCGGCCGACGTGGGCGTACAACATCGCGTCGGTAACGCTGACGGTGCGGGTGCTGGTGGAGGATGGCACGCCGGGCTGGGTGTTTGATGCGACGCCGGACGCCGCGACGAGCGCGCTGCCGCCGAGCGACCCGTCGGCGACCGTTGACGCCGACGCCGGGCGGCCGATCGAGCTGTTTGCGTGCGACTATCGGGGCCTTCAGCCGCAGACGGGCCAGCCTTGGAGTGCGCTGAACTACACGCAGAGCTCACCGTTTGCAACGCTCGACCCCGTCGGCTTCGCACGCGGCAATCGCGCCGTGTTCCCGATTGATTTCGGCGGCGTCGGCGGCGTATCGCGCGATGTGAGCAACAACGTGACGGGCGCGGTGCGGTTTGACCCCGAGGCGCTGAGCGTCGCGCAGGTGTTCGCGCCGGGCGGCGTAGCGGTGTCGCCGGGGGCGACGGTGCCGACGCAGAGCGACGTGCGGTTCGAGGTGTCGCTGGCCTCGCCGGGCGTGCGAGAGTACATCGCGCGCGGGCTTGCGATGGGGCGGTTGAATCTGATCGTCAGTTCGTTGCACCCGGCCAGCGATTTCGGCTCCGGGCCGGTGGTGTACCCGGTGTATGGCACGCGATTCAACCCGTTCAGTGTGTCGCCGCGGCTGGAGTTGACGGTGATCTTCTGCCCCGCGGACATTGCGGATGATCAGGGCACGCCGCTGCCGGGGAACCCTGGCGTGCCGAATAACGGCGTGACCGAGGGTGATTACAACGCGTTCTTCGGCGGGTACTTTGACGCGCTGGCGTATTGCGACATTGCCGACGACCAGGGCACGCCGCTGCCGGGGAACCCTGACGTGCCGAACAACGGCGTGACCGAGGGCGATTACAACTGCTTCTTCGCGCGGTACTTTGACGGCTGCCCGTGAGCGTCAGCGACCGGCCGGGGCGTTCTGAGGGCGTGCGAACTCCGGAAACATGAGCTCGGCGATTTGTACTGCGTTGAGGGCGGCGCCCTTGAGCAACTGATCGCCGGCGACGAAGAGATCAAAACCGATGGTCGGCGCGCCGGGCACGAAACGCGCGGGCGTCTGGCTCGGATCTTCGCGGAGGCGACCGACCAGCACGTTGCCCTGGCCGCTGGCCTTCTGCGGCGTGGGAAACAGGTTGTTCGCGCGATCGTCAACAAGCGTGACGCCCAGCGCCACAGCGAGCACCTCGCGAAGATGCGCGAGCGTGGTCGGTGTTGAGAGCGTGACGTTGATGGCTTCGGCGTGCGCGCGAAGGACGGGCACGCGGACGCACGTCGGCGAGATTCGCACGGAGCTATCGCGCCAGATCTTGCGCGATTCGGCGATCATCTTGGCCTCTTCGCCGTTGAGACCCGTGTCGGCCTCGATGCTGGCGTTGTGGCTGAAGAGGTTGAAGGCGTAGGGCTCGTGGAAGACCTTCGGCGACGGGGGCTTGCCGGCCAGCACGCTGGCGGTCTGATCCTGCAGATCCTGCATCGCGGCAGCGCCGGCGCCGCTCGCGGCCTGATACGTGCTCACGACGATGCGCTCGATGCCGAAGGCGCGATGCAGCGGCGTGAGCGCCACGACCATGATGATCGCCGAGCAGTTGGGGTTCGCGATGATGCAGCCGAGCCGCTGGCCCGGTTGGCGCGACGGCAACTCGGCGGCGTTGACCTCGGGCACGATCAGCGGGATCGTGTCGTCCATGCGGAATGCCGAGGAGTTGTCGATGACGCAGACGCCCTTGCGCGCCGCCAGCGGGGCGAACTGCTTTGAGACGCCGGAGCCGGCGGAGAACAACGCGATATCGACGTCGTCGAAGGACGTGGCGTCGAGGGCCTCGACGGTCAAGCGGCCGGCGGAGGTTTCGATGACGGTGCCGGCGGAGCGTGCGGAGGCGAGGGCTTTGATCCGCCCGAACCGGAAGCCTCGCGAGGTGAGACAATCGATCATCTCACGCCCGACGGCACCGGTGACGCCGACGATGGCGATGGTGGGGGGGGATGAGTGGGACGAGGGGGTCGTGGGTGAGGTGGACATGGGGTCAGAGCGTATGACGCAACAACCCACGCGGCCCTAGCGGAGCGAGAGTGTGACCCTGTCCAGAAGCAGTGGCGAGCG
>JAIEQQ010000576.1 GCA_019747615.1 Phycisphaerales bacterium | reverse complement strand
CCAGGCCGACGACGAGCTTGAGCTTGTCGCCCGTGACCGCGGCGGTCCAACCCACACCGACCACGTCCATCTCCTTCATGTAGCCCTTGGTCACGCCGACGATGTTGGCGTTGATCAAGGCCCGCATGGTGCCCCAGTACGCGCTGAGGTTCGAGTCGGTGGCCAGACGCGCCTCGTCAACCGAGCAGACGAGCTCCTTCTTGGCCTCGTCAACCTCGATCTTCACCTCAGGACGGCAGGTGAGCGTAAGCGACCCGAGGGGGCCGGTGACGGTGACGACGCGGTCCTTGATCGCGACCTTGACGTTCGCGGGAACCGGGATGGGCTTGCGGCCGATGCGGGACATGGGTGGATTCCAGGGGAAGGGATCGAGGGATCAGGGGACCGAGGGATCTAGGGATCGAGGAAAGGCAAAGAGGCTGGGATCAGTCGATGACGCAGAGCAGCTCGCCGCCGACCTTCTCGCGGCGGGCCTTGCGATCGCTCATCACACCCTTGGAGGTGCTGACGACCGCGATGCCCAGGCCCTGCATCGGGCGCGGCAGCTCATCGACCTTGCAATACTGACGGCAGCCGGGCTTGCTGGCGCGCTTGACGGTGTTGAGGACCATCTCGCCGCGCGGGCCGTAGCGGAGGCGCAGGTTGATCTTGCCTTCGCGACCATCGGGCAGCACATCGAAGCCTTCGACGTAGCCCTCCTCACGGAGCACATCGGCGATGCCGCGGCAGACGAAGGAGTTCTTGCACACAACGGTCTTCGCACGGTTGCGCAGCGCGTTGCGGATGCGGGTCAGCATGTCGGAGATCGGGTCGTTGAAAGACATGGTGTTCGTCTCGGGGGTCTTCGTGAGTCGGTGAATCGATCGGCGAGAACAGTGGCCGCTGGCGGCCGGAGAACGCTGGGTGAATCAGGACGGGAGGCTGGCTCGGATTACCAGGAAGCCTTCCGCATGCCGGGGATCTTGCCCTCAAGCGCGAGCTTGCGGAGCATGATGCGGCTGATGCGGAACTTGCGGTACACGCCGTGGGCGCGACCCGTCAGTTGGCAGCGACGCACGGTGCGGGTGCTGAACTTCGGGGGGCGGTTGGCCTTGGCAAACAGAGCTTTGGTCGTCATGGTTCCATCCTCGGGGCCGTTGCGTGCGATCTGGTGGTCGCGGCGTTGGCGTCAATCGTGAACAGGTCGGTGTGCGGGCGAACAGGCGGCGGGTTGAGTTACTTCTTCTTTTCCTCGGGCTTGACGAACGGCATGCCCAGCTCGGCGAGAACGAACTTGCTGAGCTCCGGCGTCGAGCGATCGAAGCAGAGGTTGATGTTCATGCCGTGGGTGAAGGTGGCCTCGGCCATGTTGATCTCAGGGAACACGCCCTGCTCGTTGAGGCCGAAGGAGTAGTTGCCCTGCTTATCGAAGCCGGTGGCCTTGAGGCCGCGGAAGTCCTTGATACGAGGGCAGGCGAGGTTGATCACGCGATCGAGGAAGTGCCACATGCGATCGCGACGGAGCGTGACGATCGCGCTGCTCTCGGCACCCTCGCGAAGCTTGAAGTTCGACACGCTCTTGCGGGCGATGACGACGACGGGCTTCTGCCCGGTGACGCGCTGGATCGTGTCAAGGACCGTGGCCTTCACGTGAGCCGGGAGCTTGTTGCCCTCGAGGTGGCGGCCCATGTTCACGTTGACCACGATCTTCGAGAGGCGCGGCTGCTGCATGGGGTTGCCGACGCCGAACTTCTCGCCCAGCGCCTTGGCGACGTGGGTCTTGACGCGCGACTGGAGGCGCGGCTCGACGCGCGGGCCAGCGGCGGCGCCGTCATCGAGCTGGATCGCTCCGCCCTTTGGGCCCTTCGCGGCGGCCTTGGCCTTGCCCGCGGCCTTCTTGGCCTCTTTCGCTGCGTCAACCGGGGGCTTCTTGCTGTCGTTCTCGCTGGCCATAGGTCTTCTCGCTTGAAACTTCGATCGGGAACAGAGTTCTGGAAATCAGGACGCGATCGGCGCGCCCGGGTTACTTCTTCTTGGACGAACGGGTGCCGCGGACGACCGAGAGCTCGCTGCCGCCGCGAGCGGCGACGCGGACCTTGGAGCCGTCAGACTTCGTGGTGAAGCGGACGCGGGTGGCCTTGCCGTCGACGACGGGCGAGACCTTGGACATGTGCATCGGGGCCTCGCGCGTCACCACGCCGCCTTGCGGGTTGGCGCGGCTGGGCTTGAGGTGACGGGTGACAAGGTTGACGCCCTCAACGACGACGCGCGTCTTGTTGGCATCCATCTTGTCGGGCATGACCTTCTTGATTTTGCCGACGGCGCCCTTGAAGTCGCCGCTGGTGACGACGACGGTGTCGCCGGATTTGACATGGCTCGGCATGATTACACAACCTCCGGGGCAAGAGACACGATCTTCATGTAGTTCTTATCGCGGAGCTCGCGAGCGACGGCGCCGAAGATGCGGGTGCCCTTGGGGTTCCCGTCGTCCTGGATCAGCACCACCGCGTTGGCGTCAAACCGCACATACGACCCGTCGGCACGACGGATCGGCGTCGTCGTGCGCACGACAACGGCCTTGGACATATCGCCGGGCTTCACGTCAGCGCCCGGGAGCGCCTTCTTGATCGAGACGAACACGCGATCGCCCACGCCGGCCATGCGGCGGGTGAACTTGCCCGAGGCGGTCGAGCCGCCGTACACGCGGATGACATAGGCGATCTTCGCCCCGCTGTTATCCGCGACTTCACACCTTGTTTCCTGCTGCAGCATGGTTGGACTCTTTGTGCCCGCGACGTTCTCGCGAGCGGGTGGACACGATCAGTTGCAACGGACGAGACTTCGAACAACACTCAGACTTCAACTTCGAACTTCGACTTCAAACGTCGCCGGGCTTCGAACCTGGCGGGCGAGGACATCAGGCCTTGGCCGGGGCCTCAACGCCCTGGAACTTCATGCTCGCGCCCTTGCGGACGATGCGGACGAGCTTCCAGAACTTGGTCTTGCTCATGGGACGGCACGGGGTCACTTCCACCAGATCGCCGAGCTGGCTCTCGTTGTTCTCATCGTGAACATGCAGCACCGTGCGCGTACGAAGGATCTTGCCGTACTTGGGGTGCATCATCGAGTTGGGCACAACGACCTTGCGGGTCTTGGTGCGCTTGTCGCTCTCGACGAGGCCGATCTTCGTGGCGGGAGCCTTCTTGGCGGGGGAGCTGGTGGCCATTGGTCGCGTTCTCACTGGGGGACTTGAAGTCAAGGGATCAACGGATCAGGGGACGGGGATCGAGGGACGGAAGGGCTCAGCCTTTGACGGCGGCCTTCTTCGAGGCGGGCTTCTTGGCGGCGACGGGCTTCTTGGCAGCCGCGGGCTTCTTGGCCGGGGCGGCGGGGGCGGCCCCGCCGTTCTTCTGGGCGACGTGGCGAGCGGAACGCTCAGTCAGCAGACGCGCAACGTCGCGACGGACCTTCTTGAACTGCGAGTTGTCCTCGACCTTGTCGGTCGTGAGCTGCTGGCGGAGATCGAACAGTTGCTTGCGAAGGCGCGTCGCCTCAGCGGAGATCTCTTCCTTGCTCAACTTGCGAACTTCGGTGCCGTTCATTCTCAAATCCTTGCGAGTCAGGGGTCGGGGACAGCGGTCAGTTTTCAGTCGTCAGTTTTCAGCAGATCAACCAGAGTCGAATCAATCAGACCGCGACGCGCCGACGCACGAGGCGGCAGCGGACGGGCATCTTCATGGCAACGCGGAGGAACGCGGACTTGGCAACAGCTTCCGAGACGCCGGCCAGCTCGAACAGCATGGTGCCGGGCTTGATGCGGGCCGCCCAATACTCGACTTCGGCCTTACCGGTACCCATTCGGGTTTCCAGCGGCTTCTTGGAGATCGGCTTGTCCGGGAAGATGCGGATGAAGAGCTTGCCCTCGCGCTTGAGCAAGTGCATGCAGGCGATACGACCGGAGTCGATCGTCTTGCCGGGGAGCCAGCAGCCCTCCAGGGCCTGCAGGCCGTAGTCGCCGTAGGCGACGTAGTTGCCCTTGGTCGCCTTGCGATCGCGGACTCGCCGGAACTCTTTCCGGTGCTTGACTCGTTTGGGCATCAGCGCCATGGGAACTTCTCCAAACCTTGAACGCCTCGCGGCGTGGTATCGAACACTTGAAAACCGACGCAACTCACGAAACCCGCAACAAACCTCGAAACCGGACCGAAGCGAGGACCGTCGCGATTAGCGACGGCCGCGGGCCTTGGTGCGGCCGCCAGCGGCCACCGGCTCCGCCGCGGGCTCGGCCTTCTCGGCCTCGTAGAGACCCTTGAAAATCCAGACCTTGCAACCAATAGCGCCGTAGCTCATGAACGCCTCGGCAAAGCCGTAGTCGATCTCGGCCTGCAGCGTGCTCAGCGGCAGCGAGCCCTGGCGAACCTCCGCGGTGCGGCTCATTTCAGCGCCACCCAGACGACCGGCCAGAACAATCCAAATGCCCTTTGCGCCGGCCTGCATGACCGCATCGGCCTTCATCTTCATCGCACGACGGAACGCGACACGCTTGCGAAGCTGCTCGCAGACGCTCTCGCCGACGAGCTGCGCGTCCATGTCGGGGTTCTTGATCTCGATGATCGCGATCGACACCTTGCGGCCGGTCATGTACTGAAGCTCTTCGGTCAGGCGGTCAACCTCGGCGCCCTTGGGGCCGATGACCAGACCCGGACGCGCCGAGCGGATGATGACCTTCAGCTCTTCACGCGTGCGCTCGATCTGCACATCGCTGACCTGCGCGAACGGCGGCTTGCGGTTCAGGCGGCTGTCGATGAACTTGCGGATCTTGTAGTCCTCAACAAGCAGCTCGCCGAACAGCGCCTTGGGCGCGTACCAGCGGCTCTTGTGGGGCTCGGTGATGCCGACTCGCAGACCGTATGGATGTGTCTTCTGACCCATGTGTGTTTTCTCGTGGAAACCCGTCCCTGCGTGTGCCGAACTCTCAACTCCCCCACTGCCCACTCTGACTGTCACTTCCCAGTGCCCAGTGCCTGATGCCCAGTTCCTTCTTCGCTTACTTCTCTTCCAGCGTCACCGCGATATGCGTCATGCGCTTCAAGATGCGATGCGCACGCCCGCGGTCCTTCTGATTGAATCGCTTCATCATCGGGCCCTCGTCGGCGGTGCTCTCGCAGACGACCAGGCGGTTGGTGTCGGCCTTGGCCTGCTCGGCGTCAGCGAAGGCGCCCATGAGGGCCTTCTTGACGTCTAGCGCGGCGCGCTTGGTCGTGTAGGTGAGCAGGTTCGTCGCGGTGAGGTAGTCCTTGCCGCGAATCAGGTCCACCAGCAGCTTGGCCTTGCGGGGCGAGCCACGATGGTACTTGAAGATGCAGGAGAACTTGGAGACCTGTCCGATCTCGGCGCCGAGGACTTCGGCGATGCGGGAGATCTGGGCGGCGCCGGCGCGAGGATGATCGCTGCCGCGCATCCAGTTGCGGAGGGCGGCCTCGGCCTTGGTCTGGTTGCTCAGGCCTTTGCCCGGCTCGACCAGGGCGGAAGCGAGCGTCTCGACGCTCATGCCCTTCTCCTTCATGACCTTGCTCAGCTTCTTGGCGTGGATACGCACGGTTCGACCTTTCGCTTGCGGACGACAGACGTGAGACTTCAGACGCGAGGCGTGAATCGACTTACTTCTTCGGGGCGGGCGCTGCCGACTTGGAGCCGTCGGAGATGCCTTCCTTCTTGTTCGTGTGACCCTTGAACGTGCGGGTCGGGCTGAACTCGCCGAGCTTGTGGCCGACCATGTCCTCGGTCACGAACACATCCAGGAACGCGC
>JAIEQQ010000557.1 GCA_019747615.1 Phycisphaerales bacterium | reverse complement strand
CTGGCGAGAGATGCAGAAGGAACTCGCCGACGCGGAGGCATCGGTGAAGCTCGCGCACGCAGGCGTTGACAGCATCGCGCCGCTGCTGGCGGCACACGAGAATCACCACACTGAGATCCAGAAAGCCGTGGACCTGTGGGCGGCGCGCGTCACGACTCTCGAGCAACTCCAATCCGCCGGCGGCGCTCGGGGAGATGAAGTTGCCGCCGCCAAAGCCGCCATGGCCACGGCCCGTTCAGACCTCGCCGAGACGATGGAGAAGGAAGCCGAACTCGAGGCCCGCCGCACCGAAACCGCCGCCCAGCTCGACGCGGCCAGCTCGCGACTGGCGTTCCATTCTGAGGCCGCCGCGTCGCTCGTTGGCATCACCGCCGCCGAGCTGCGCGGGCCATCGCCCGCCGATGCCAACACCCCGCGATGGCGCACCATCGCGGCGATCGAAGTTCGCGCGATCGCGCCGGGCGTTATTGACACGATGGACGCGATCCCGGGCGGCATGGTCGATCAACACGCCCGCGTGCTCTCGATCGTGCAGCCGGGCAAAGTTCGCTTCAGGGCGGTCGCGCTGCAGAGCGATCTCTCGCGGCTGGCCGACGGGCAACAGGCAACGGTCGTCGCGGCCCAAGCGTCGAACTCGACTGGATCTAGCGATGCCGCCGGCGCGTTCACCGGCACGCTCACGCTCGCGCCCACCGCCGACGCCGAACACCGCACGGTCGACCTTGTCCTCGCGCCCGCTGCGGATGCGCCCGCGCCAGCATGGGCGAAGGCGGGCGTTTCCGCGTTCCTGGAAGTCGTCACGAGCGGCAGCGGCTCCGGCGCGAGCGAGCAACTGGCCATCCCGCTCGCGTGCGTCGCCCGCGACGGCACCGCCGCGATCATCTTCCGGCGCGACCCCGCCGACCCGAACAAGGCCATCCGCATGGAGGCGGACCTCGGCCTTGACGACGGCCGCTGGATCGTCATCAAGAGCGGCGTCGCCGAGGGCAACGAGATCGTCCTCGACGGCGTCTACCAACTCATGGTCGCCACCAGCGGCACCATCACCAAAGGCGGCCACTTCCACCCCGACGGCACGTTTCACGAGGGCGACCACTAAACGAAGGCCGCAGGACCCCACATGCTCAAGCACCTGATCTCATTCTCGCTCAAGCAGTCCACGCTCGTGATCCTCATCGCGACGGCCCTGCTGGTCTACACATCGCGCGGCTGCCGAAGATGTCGGTGGACGTCTTCCCCGAACTCAACGCGCCCACAGTCGTGATCCTAACCGAAGCGGGCGGGCTGGCCGCCGACGAGGTCGAGCAGTATGTCACGTTTCCCCTGGAATCGTCGGTGAACGGGCTGCCGGGCGTGCGGCGTGTACGCTCGGCGTCGGCGATCTCCCTCTCGCTCGTCTGGGTCGAGTTTGACTGGGGGACGGACATCTACCGAGCGCGCCAGCTCGTGGGCGAGAAGATGCTCGGCGCGAAGGCGAACATGCCGCCGGGCGTTGAGCCCGTGATGACGCCGATCTCCAGTATCACCGGCGAGATCATGCTCCTGGCGGTTTCTTCGCCGGGCAAGAGCGTCCCCGATCTTGATCTGCGGGCGTACGCGGAGTTTGACCTGCGGAACAAGCTGCTGGCGATTCCCGGCGTCTCGCAGGTCTCGGCCATCGGCGGCGAGTTGCCCGAGTACCAGATCAACGTAAAGCAGGAGCGGCTCGCGCTCTACGGCCTCACAGTCCACGATGTCGTCGAGGCCGCCCGCAAGGCGCACAGCACCGCGAGCGCGGGGTATCTGAGCGATGTGGACCGCTCGGAGCTCCCGATACGGCAGACGGCCCGGGTGACCAGCGTGCGCGACATCGCGACCACCATGATCTTAATGAAGGACGGCTTGCCCATCACGATCGGCGAGGTGGCCGACGTGACCTTGGGCGGTGCGCCCAAGCGCGGCACGGCGGCGAATCAGGGCGTGCCCGCCGTGGTGCTCACGATTCAGAAGTCCCCCGGCACCAACACGCTGCAACTGACCAAGCGGATCGACGCCGCGCTGACGCAGATCGAGAAGTCCGCGCCCAAGGGCATTGTCATCAACAAAGAGGTGTTTCGCCAGAGCCACTTCATCCAGCGTTCGGTGGACAACGTGTTCAATGTGCTTGTCGAGGCGACGGTCATCGTGGGCGTGATCCTGATCTTGTTCCTGCTCAACGTGCGGACCACGATCATCACACTCACCGCGCTGCCGCTGTCGCTCGCGGCGGCCCTGCTCACGCTTGATGCACTGGGCATGACGCTCAACGTGATGACACTCGGTGGGCTGGCTGTGGCGATCGGCGAACTCGTCGATGACGCGATCATCGATGTCGAGAACGTACACCGTCGGCTGGAAGAGAACGCGCTCCTGCCCGAGGCGCACCGCAGAGGCTTTGTGCAGGTCATCTACGACGCCAGCAACGAGATCCGCTCGTCGGTGGTGTACGCGACCGTCCTGATCTGCATCGTCTTCCTTCCCCTCATGTTCCTCGACGGCCTCGAAGGGCGGTTCTTCAAGCCCCTGGCGATGACGTACATCGTCTCGATCATGGCGTCGCTCGTGGTCGCGCTGACGGTGACGCCGGCGATGTGCAAGTTGCTCTTGAAGCCGAAGAAGCACGCCGCGGCCAAAGGCCAAGACGCGACGCGGAGCGCGGGGGCACCGAGGACCGCGCACGGGCACTCCGAGAGCGACGGGTTTCTTGTGCGATGGCTGAAGCGCAGCTATGAACCTTCGCTGCGCTGGTCGCTGGGGCATCGCAAACTGGTCATCGGCACGGCGCTCGCGCTGACCGTCGCGTCGCTGCTGCTGGCCCGCACCTTCGGCACGTCGTTTCTCCCCGAGTTCCGCGAAGGGTCGTTTACGGTCTTTGTCTCTTCACCGCCGGGCACGTCGCTGGCCGAGAGCAACCGTTCCGCGCTGGGCATCGAGCAGCGGCTGATTGCGCTGGAGGGCGTGCTGAGCGTGACGCGGCGCACGGGACGGGCCGAACGAGACGAGCATGCAGAACCGGTTTCCAACAGCGAGCTCGACATCCTGCTCGCGCCGGGGGCAGACTATGCATCGGTGCGCAAGGGCATCGCCGCCGTCGCCACGGGCGTTCCGGGCGTCACCGTGCAGATCGGCCAGCCCATCGAGCACAGGCTCTCACATATTCTCTCGGGCACGCCCGCCGCGATTGCGATCAACGTCTACGGCGAGGATCTCTCGACGCTGCGTTCACTGGCGAAGGAGATTGAAGTACAACTCAAGAGCCTTCCTGGCACGCGCGATGTGACCGCGAACCGAGAGGTGCTGATCACGAGCGTGCCGATCAGATATCGACATCAGGAACTCGCCGCCGCGGGGCTCACGCCCGCCGACGCCGCCGAGCAGGTGCAGGTGGCGCTGTACGGCGAGGGAGTCGCCGAAGTGAATCAAGGCGTCCGGCGGTACGCGATGGTGGTCCGGCTTGATGCATCCGAGCGCGAGCGCGTCGAGCAGGTGAAGGACCTCATGTTGCGTGGGAGCGCTGAAAACGGCAAGCCCGGCCCGACGGTGCGACTGCGCGATGTCGCCGACATCGGCCCCGAGAAGACGCCCAACATCATCGCCCGCGAGAACGCCCAGCGCAAGGCGGTGATCTCCTGCAACGTCGCCGACGGCTACAACCTGGGCGACCTGGTGGCGCAGGTCAAGGCGAAGGTCGAGCCCATCGTGCAGCGCGAGGGCTATCTCGTCGAGTTCGGCGGGCAGTTTGAGGCCCAGCAGTCGGCGAGCCGCACGCTGCTGATCGCCGGCGCCGCGATCTCGGTCATCATGCTCCTGATCCTGCAGCTCTCGACGGGCTCGTTCAAGGTCGCGGCGCTGGTCATGATCAACCTGCCGCTCGCAACCATCGGCGGGATCGCGGCGGTCTTCATCACCGATTCGCTGCTGCACGGCGGGGGGGCAGGGCTCGTCAAGAACACACTGGCCCTCTTCGGCATCGGTTCATCCATGTATCTCGCCCCGGTCCTCTCCATTGCGAGCCTCGTGGGGTTCATCACGCTCTTCGGCATCGCGGTGCGCAACGGCATCCTGCTCGTGAACCACTATCGCCACCTCATCGAGATCGACAGGAAACCCATCGCCGAAGCGATCATCCAGGGCTCGATGGAGCGGCTGGTGCCGATCCTCATGACCGCGCTCTCGGCGGCCCTGGGCCTGCTCCCGCTCGCGCTGGCGTCTGGTCAGCCCGGCAGCGAACTGCTCGCGCCGCTGGCGGTGGTGGTGCTCGGCGGCTTGCTCACGTCCACGTTCCTGAATCTCTTCGTGGTGCCCGCGGGCTATGCCCTCGTGCACCGCGTGGGAGCAACGACATCCGGTACCCCCGGCCACTCTCCCAACTCTTCCCTGCTTGGGCGCGTTGCCCAAGTGTTCAAGCGTCGTTCCTCCGGGAGCGTTCCCGGCGATACAGGAAGTTGAGTCCGCTCTCTTGAGTCATTCTCGCGTCGTTGACACTTTCAAAGGAGTTCCCATGAATCCGAAGCTGTTCTTGATCGCCGCGTTGTTCGTCGCTCTCGTCGCTGTCCTGAGCACACTCTCAGGCTGTGAGGAGAAGAAGCCCGCCGGCACATCCGCGACGAAGCCCGCAACGCCCGCGAAGGCGGACGATCATGGGCACGGCCACGGTCACGGCGGCGCGGCCATCGCCCTCGGCGAGCAGACCATCGGCTCGTTCACCACGAAGGCCACCCGCGACGAAGGCGAGATCGTTGCCGGCGGCGACGCCGCCTTTGACGTGACCATCACCCCCGCCGCCGGAGCCACGACCAAGGCTGCCGCCGTCCGCTTCTGGATCGGCACGCAGGACGCCAAGGGCTCGGTGAAGGCCAAGGCCGAGATCGAAGACGCGAAGGACCCCAACCGCTGGCACGTCCACGCCGAGATCCCGAACCCCATGCCCGCGGGCAGCAAGTTGTGGGTTGAAATTGAGGACGACAAGGGAAGCACCGTCGTTGGCAGCTACGACCTCAAGATGTAGTCACACCGAGTGACGATCGAATCGCCCGCGAGGTGGCTCTCGCGGGCGGGCTTGACCGCCAACCTCACGCGCCGGGCGAAGCCCAGCACGCGTTGACGCCCTTCACTGACCTGTCCCGCCGCGAAGGCTCGGGCTCAGCGGAGGTGGCACGCGTGACTGCGCCGATTCCCCCGCGTCGTACGCCTGCACCGGGCAGCCGCACGCGATGACTCCCGGCGTGAGGCGTTCGTTCTTCATCACCACGCTGCTCGGCGTCACCCATGCGCCCGCTCCGATGTCAGCGCCGTAGAAGACCACGGCGGACTCGCCCACGGTCGCGCCGCGCCGGACGTAAACCGGCGCAAGCTTCAGCACGCGGTCTTCGAAGCTGTGGGCCTGGTAGTTGGCGTTCACCGTTGCGTCGTCCTCGATGATGATCATGTCCGGGTCGGCCACCTGGGCCATGCCGGGGCCCAGCACCACGCGCTGGCCGATGCGCACGCCCATGGCGCGGAGGTACGCGTTGAGCATGAGCGTGCCCTCCAGCGAGGCGAGCGACGGCATCGCGTAGAACTGCCACGCGACGTAGAGGAAGTCCCACCGGCTACACCAGCAGGACCACAGCGCGTGCTGACCCGCGACGGCGCGCCCCAGCAGCAACCACTTCAGCGCGACAACCGCCAGACACTCGATCGCGATCGCGCCCATCGTCGCGCCGGGCGCGACGATGAAGAAGAACACCGCCCAATGCACGTTTGTCGCCGTCACCGCCCAGATCCA
>JAIEQQ010000666.1 GCA_019747615.1 Phycisphaerales bacterium | reverse complement strand
CTTCCGCAAGATCTCTGGACCGATGAGTGCGTGGAGGTCCATATGCGGGCTCGGGCGCGAGCGTTTGTCGGGGATCCTCAGAGCAAAGGGATCGCGCGCTCGTTCGGCTGCGGGAACTTTAGGGACGGCTGGTCAGCTGTGCACGGGCCGGCGCGAGGTGCCCGAGTCCACGGTAGAATCTGGTGATGCAATCCAAATCTACGACCGTCGCGGATTACTTGGCGTCCCTTCCCGAGGACCGGCGCGACGCCCTGAACGCGGTTCGCCAGGTGATCCTGAAGAACCTCGACAAGACGTTTCGCGAGGGGATGCAGTATGGCATGATCGGCTATTTCGTGCCGCACGACACGTACCCGGCGGGGTACCACTGCGATCCGAAGCAGCCGCTGCCGTACGCGGGGCTGGCGAGTCAGAAGGGGCACATGTCGCTGTACCTGATGGGGCTGTATGTCGGAGCGGACGCCGGCGCTGCGCACCCAGATGCGATCTGGTTCCAGAAGGCGTGGCTGGCGACGGGCAAGAAGCTGGACATGGGCAAGGCGTGCGTCCGGTTCAAGAAGCTGGACGACCTGCCGCTGGAGGTGATTGGTGAGGCGTTCAGGCGTCTGCCTGCGAAGGTCTATATCGAGCGGTACGAGCGAGTGCTGGGTGACCGCACGCCCAAGAGCGCGAAGGCTCCGACGAGCGCGGCAAAGAACTCGCCGGCGAGCCCGCCACCGAAGAAGTCGGCCAAGGCCGGGAAGGCCACATCCCCCAAACCCGCGTCGGTCAAACCCGCGAAGGCCAAAGGAACCCCGAAGGCCAAGGCCGGCACGTCGAAGGCTCCGGCACGCTCGAAACGCTCAGCCGGATCCTGACAAAATCCGATCAAAAATCGCGAAATCGGGGTGAGAACTTGCACCGGAATTGGGGCAACCCTGCATGCTTTCCATGCGGATCGCCGTAAATTGGTGTAGTCTTCGCATCTCCCCGCCTGGGATGAGCGCGACGTTCTGTCGCCGTCCCGAAGCTCGTGCGGTTAGCGCGGCGTGGCGCGAGAGTGAAGCAAAGGAGTTCGGCAATGCATACCGGTATTCGTTCAAAGCGCGGGTTCACCCTTATCGAACTACTGGTCGTCATCGCGATCATCGCGTTGCTGGTGTCGATCTTGCTGCCGTCGCTGGGCAAAGCGCGAGATCTGGCCAAGGCCGCGATCACGCTGAGCAACCAGAAGCAGTTCACGCTGGCGACGTTGAACTACGCGACGGACAATCGCGAGGTGCTCAGCGGATACACGCCGCCGGAAGCGAACCCGGGCGGCACGACGTGGACGATCCGCATGTTCGCGGGGGAGGGCGCTGCACCGGTCGTCCGGACGGTCAACAGCGAGGTGGAGTGGATGTCGCTCCGGGGCTATGACCTGATCTTCCGCAACTCAACGCCGGAATATCTGCTGGCGCCGGGCAGCGTGCCGACGAACTGGCTGCCGCAGATCAACTACTCGCACTTGCCGCTGGTGGCGTACATGTCCAAGCGTCTGCCGGACCCGGTGATCCTCGGTGCCGCGGATATCCAGCGTCAGGACTGGCAGTACAAGCTGCGGACGGGCTCGCGACCGGAGACGGTCGCCGGTCTGGGCGGGCCGGCATCCGCGGAGTATCGCTACCCGTACAGTTCATCGTTCTCATACGCGCTGCACGCGACGTTCCCTGATCGCGACGGCGCAACGGGCAACATCCGCCAAGCGGACAACATCGGCGTGTTCTTCGTGACCCCGAGCCCGACGTTCAGGCTGAGCCGGCGTCGCGCCAGTGACGTGGCTTCGCCGGCGCGAAAGGTCGCCTGGGTCGAGGCCTTTGCCCGCCACTCGGGCAACAAGCGGCTCCCGGCGTTCTTCATGAACAACCGCGCCGAACCGATCGCCTCGTTCTTTGATGGCAGCGCCCGCTTCATCAAGAGCGCCGACGCGTCGCGCGGCGCATACACGCTGGCCAACGGCACGGTGCTCGAGCCGCTCTCGCTGACGTACGACCGCAACGGCGTCGTCGAGGACCTGCCCTGGACCAACAACGCCAACACCTACACCGGCCCCGAGCTGCGCGGCCAGATCCGCTGGACCAAGGGCGGTCTCAAGGGCTTCGACTTCACCGGCAACTGAGCCCGAAGCGACTCGACCAGACCGATCACGATGCACTCTCAACGCCGGCGAACAGCCGGCGTTTTCTTTCGGCCGCTCGACGCCTCTGAGCCGCGCTGAGCCTGCGCCGAGTATGCCCCGGCGCGCCGAGCGCGGCGTTGGAAACCTACCGTCGGCCATGGCAACCGAGCGAGAGTACGTGCTGGGCACCGGTGAGGATGAGCTGGCGAGATTGGCGTTTCAGCATCGCCTCTGGAGCGACGCCGCCCACGAGGCGTGGCGCGGAGCGCGGATCGGGCCCGGCCTGCGCGTGCTCGATGTCGGCTGCGGACCGGGCTTCGCGAGCTTCGATCTGGCGGAGCTCGTCGGCCCGCGAGGTGTGGTCGTCGGCGTGGATGAGTCGGCGTCGTTCATCAACCACCTGAACGCGCAGAGCGCCGCGAGGCACCTCCCGCAGCTGGTCGGCGTCAGCGGCGATGTTCACGCCATGAGCGATCTGGCCGAAGTTCGCGCGGGCGCCGGAGCGTCGGGCTTTGACATCGCGTACGCGCGTTGGCTGCTGTGCTTTGTCAAGGACCCCGGGCGGGTCCTGGCGGATGTCGCGAAGCTGCTCTCGCCCGGCGGGCGGTTCGTCGTCAACGATTACTTCAACTACGAGGCCATGACCGTCGCGCCGCGGAGCACGCCGATCTCTCGCGCGTACGAACGCATCGTCCGCGCCACCGGGGACAGTTGGCGCAAGCCCGGCGGCGATCCGGATATCGTCGGACGCTTGCCCGCCCTCGCGCAGGACGCCGGTCTGCACGTTGTCAGCATCCGCCCGATGCAGCGCATCGCGCGCCCCGGCGAGACGATGTTCAACTGGGTCGGCACGTGGTGGAAGAACTACGTGCCCAAGCTTGAGGCGATGGGCGCAATCACCGCCGCCGAGCGAGCGGCGTTCTTTGAGGCGTGGGACGAGCTGGCCAGCGGGCGCACGCACGGCTTCGCGGTGATGCCGTGCGTGTACGAAGTGCTGATGGAGAAGGCGAACTAACGCGATTCAGAGTCGGCGAGCCAGCTCCGCCGCGACGCGCGCGTTGTCCTTGACCAGCGCGATGTTGGCCTTCAGCGTTGCGCCGTTGCTGATGCGGTGCAGCGCGCCGAGGATCGCCGGCGTGACATCGCGCCCCACCGCGGCGCTTGATCCGACACCCTCCGCGGCCAACACCGCTGTGGCTTCGACCTCCGCATGAGTTTGGGCCAGCCAGCGATCAAAGTCCGTCGCGGGGATCTCGTGCTCAACCGGGATCGGGTTGCAGATGACCACGCCCCGTGCGGTGCGGGCGAGTTCGGCGCGGAGGTACGCCGCCAGCTCGTCCAGGTCATCAAAGCGAGCGTCAACGCCGACGCTCAGAGCGCCGGTGTCGCGCTGATAGAACGCCGGGAATCGATCGGTGCGGTAGCCGATGACCGGCACCCCGAGAGTCTCGAGCAGCTCTCGCGTACCGGCGACATCGAGGATGGACTTGCACCCGCTGGTGACCACGCCGACTGGGAAGCGCGTGAAGGCCAGCAGGTCGGCCGAGATGTCCAGACGATTTACGAGATTGCGATGGACACCGCCGAGGCCGCCGGTGGCAAAGAGCCGCACGCCCGCGCCCGCGGCCAGCTCCATCGTCGTACTGACAGTCGTCGCGCCGTGCTGCCTGCGCCACAGCGCCGGGCCAAGCGAAGCGGTGTTGAGCTTCGCAACGTGTGGCAGTGCGAAGAGGGTCTCAAGCTGCGCGGGCGTCACGCCCACGACGGGCTCGCCATTGATCACGGCACACAGCGCGGGGATCCCGCCGTGCGTGCGGACGATGGTGTCAAGCTCGCGAGCGAGCGCGGGCGCCGCGTCGCGGGGCACGCCGTGGAGGATCAGGGTGGTTTCGAGTGCAACACGATTCATAGGGAGCCCTGAGCGCAAGCTCAGGCAGGGTCAGACAGAGAACGCCAAACCGATCGGAGTACGCAGAGGAACGCGGGGAATGCAGAGGAACGCAGAGGAGAGGCGCGGATTTGTACACGGAGGGGACGGAGATGAGCGGAGGAACGCGGAGGGGGAAGGGGAACATGAACATGAAAAGGAAGGGGATTGCTGTTCTGCGTTCCTAGGCATTCTCCGCGTTCCTCTGTGTCCTCCGTGTACGTTGTCTCTCACGCCTAATCCAGATTCACATACGCACGCAAGCCCTGCACGCCGCCCTCGCGGCCGAAGCCGGATTCCTTGTAGCCGCCGAACGGGCTCGCGGGGTCAAACTTGTTGTAGGTGTTGAGCCAGACGACGCCAGCCTCCAGCTTGCGGGCGACTTCAAGGATCTTGGAGCCCTTGTCTGTCCACACGCCCGCCGCGAGGCCGTAGGGCGAGTTGTTGGCGCGGGTGATGGCTTCCTCCGGCGTGCGGAAGGTCAGCACGCTGAGCACCGGGCCGAAGATCTCTTCGCGAGCGATCGTGTGGCTCATCTGCACGCCCGTGAACACGCACGGACGGCAGAAGAAGCCCTTGCCCGAGGTGGTCTTGCAGATGGCCGCGAGCGGATCAGCGCTCGAACCGCCGGTGAACTTCGCCAGCCCATGGCCCGGCGCGCCCAAGACGCTAAGCGACGCGCCCTCGCCGGCGCCGAGGCGCAGGTAGCCCTGGATCCTGTTGAGTTGCTCGCGCGAGTTGATCGCGCCGATGTCGGTGTTCTTGTCCATCGGGTCGCCGATGCGCAGCGTGCCCAAGCGTCGCCGGAGCTTGGCCACGACTTCATCGGCGACGCCCTCTTGCACAAAGAGCCGCGAGCCGGCGCAGCAGACGTGGCCCTGATTGAAGTAGATGCCTTCGACGATGCCCTCGACCGCCTGATCGATGCTCGCGTCGTCGAAGATGATGTTCGCGGACTTGCCGCCGAGCTCGAGCGTGAGTCGTTTGGCAACGCGGCTCGAAGCGCCCGCGTTGCTGGCCTCACGCGCCACGCTCGCCGCGATCTTCTTGCCGACGTCCGTGCTGCCCGTAAAGGCGATCTTGTCCACCCCGGGATGGCTGACCAGCGCCGCGCCCGTCGCGCCCGCGCCGGTGATGATGTTCACCACGCCCTCGGGGAGTCCGACTTCCTGGAAGATTTCCGCAAGGCGAAGGGCCGTGAGGCTCGTGGTCTCGGCCGGCTTCAGCACACAGGTGTTTCCGCAGGCCAGCGCCGGCGCGAGCTTCCACGCGGCCATCATCAGCGGGAAGTTCCACGGGATGATCTGCCCGCACACGCCGACAGGCTTGGGCGACCGAGCGCCCGGAAACGCGTACTCCAGCTTGTCCGCCCAGCCGGCGTGGTAGAAGAAGTGGTGCGCCGCCAGCGGGATATCGACGTCGCGCGATTCCTTGATCGGCTTGCCGCCGTCCAGGGTCTCCAGCACTGCAAACTCGCGGGCGCGCTCCTGCAACCGGCGGGCGATGCGGAAGAGGTACTTGCCGCGCTCGCGCGGGGCCAGCGCCTGCCAACGCGGCAGCGCCTCGCGAGCCGCGATCACCGCCCGATCGACGTCCTCGGCGCTCGCGCTGGCGATCTCACTCAGCGTGACCTCGTTCGCGGGATTGATGGTGGGGAAGTAGCCCGCACCCTCGCCCCGCGGCTCAACGACCTGGCCGTTGATGAACA
>JAIEQQ010000289.1 GCA_019747615.1 Phycisphaerales bacterium | reverse complement strand
CGATCGCGGCGCTGCTAATTATATTCAAAGGCCGGCCAATCAGCCAAATTGTTGATCACACACTGGCAACTCTTGTGTACAGTCATTACTTTATCCATGGCGAGCGCAGTCTCATTAGCGCGTTAACATGGTCGTTGGAGATCGAGGTTCAGTTTTATGTGCTCGCGCCACTGATGGCCTGCGTGTTTGCGTTGCGGCCTGTGCTGTTGAGGCGACTCCTACTGATCGCGGCGGTGCTGGCGATCGCGTTCGCTCAGCGGTATAGCGGCCTTCCCACGCAGCACGGCTACACAATTCTTCATGAGGCGCACTATTTTCTATGCGGGTTCATCCTCGCTGATCTGTACTGTTCCGAGTGGTCCAAGAGCAAGCCCTCCATGACGGCCGCGTTGTGCTGGGATGTGGCGGGCTTGGTCTCGTGGTCGCTGCTGGTCGTCACGCTGGCGTACTGGACCCCGCTCGTCTTCCGAGAGGGCTCGGGAATATTCAGCCCGCGACAGGATCAACTGCCGCACGTCGCATTGGTGGTGCTGGT
Source organism: Phycisphaerales bacterium (assembly GCA_019747615.1). The sequence goes on along the minus strand of JAIEQQ010000289.1, from coordinate 5,227 downwards.
GACGATCGCTTGCTGCGCGGCGTTCAGGGGTCGGTTATGGACGGCGATTCTTTCGCTGCCCGCTCTTTATGTAGTTGGCGGGATGTGCTACACGATCTATCTCTGGCACTTTGTCTTTATGTCAGGGGCAATGAGCGTTGTCACAAAGATCGCGCATGGACCTCATCATGTGCTGAATCTCTTGGTTGCCGGAGCGTTGATCTTGCCGTCGCTGTTGCTCGTCTGCTCGGTGCTATTTGTGCTCTTCGAGAAGCCGTTCATGCGCCGCGACTGGGTCGAGCGTACTTTCGGTTTCGTGGGGATGGGCAAGAAGAAGACAGGGTGAGTTCGGATACTTGGCATCGAACGCACCACTGATCCGGCTCCGTGCTGAGTGCTGGTGGGGCAACGCAAGTCCAACCGCCCCGCTCCGCAAAGCCCGATCCGCAACCCAAATCAGGGAACAAAGATCAACCAGCTCCAGCCCCACGACCACCCATCCACCCGTCCTATTTACGTTCACGCTCACGTTCACGTGCCCCCCCGCCCTGCCCCTTCACTCCCGCCCGCACCCCCCGCGTCACCACCGCCGCTTCCTGCCGCCCCAGCAACTCGTCCCACTCTTTCACCATATTCAGGGCCAGCGCGCCATAGTCCTCCGCGCCCGCGCACTTCGGCGCGTATTCGTAGATCGTCTGCCCGAAACTCGGTGCTTCCTGGAGTTTGACGTTGCGGCGGATGACGGGGCGGTAGACGCGCCCGTTGCGCCAGGGCACTTCGGTGCCGCGGGCTTGTTCGAAGAAGCCGTCGAGGTCGGCGACGACCTCGCGGCCGTGGGTGGTGGTGGAGTCATGGCAACACAGAATCACACCGGTGACATGCAGGTTCGGGTTCACGGTGCGCCCGACGAGCGCGACGGTCTGCATCATTTTGCCCACGCCTTGCAGCGCCAGGAACTGTGCCTGCATCGGGATGAACACCTCTCGGACGCAGGCCAGCGCGTTGAGCGTCAGCACGCCCAGCGAGGGCGGGCAATCCATGAGGACGAACTGGTAGCCGGCGCCGTTGCTCTGGGCCTTGTCGATGGCGTTGCGCAGGCGCGTCAGCCGGTCGGTTTCGGTCGCCAACTCGGTCTCGGCCGCGGCGAGATCGGTCTCGGCCGGCAAGAGATCAAGATTCTCGCGGGCGGGTCGCACGACGGACTCGAGCGTGACCGCCGGATCCAGCAGCAGGTCGTAGATCGTCGGCGTGCGCTGCGCGTCGGATTCGCTCGACGTGCCAACGCCCAGGTGCAGCGTCGCGTGCGCCTGCGGATCAAGATCCACCAGCAGCACCTTTCGCCCGGCCTTGGCAATCCCCGCGGCGATGTTGACCGCCGTGGTCGTCTTGCCGACGCCGCCCTTCTGGTTCATAAACGCAATCTGGCGCACCATGGGGCCAGTATACGGAGACACCGATCACCCGCGCGCCCACTTCGAATCCCACCCCCCCAACGCCCGCCCTACCGCGTTCTGGCCGCCGTCCGGCCAAGCCTGCATAACCTTCGCCCCATGCTCCAGACGCTCGACGTGCTTGAACAGGACGCGACCCGTGAACTCGCGGCGGCCGCGGACGCGGCCTCGCTTGAGGCGTGGCGCAACGCGTTCATCGGCCCCAAGGGCAAGATCAAACTCGCCATGGGCGCGATGAAGGACGTGCCAAAGGAACAGCGCCCAGCGTACGGCCAGCGCGTGAACGCCATCGCCGCGGCTGTTGAGGAGCTGTACAAGATCAAGCTCGACGCGGTCGGCGGCGGGGCGCGCCCGGCGGCCAAGGGGCCGCGGGTGGATGTGAGCGAGCCCGGGGTGATTCAGAGCGATGCGATCGGCCGCCAGCACGTGATCACGCGTGTGCGCGATGAGCTGGTGGATGTGTTCGGGCGGATGGGCTTCAGCGTCGCGACGGGGCCGGAGCTGGAAGATGACGAGCACAACTTCATCAAGCTCAACATCCCGCCGGACCATCCGGCCCGCGATCCGATCGACAACTTCTACATCGACGACCCGGCCAAGCACCCGCGACCGCGGATGCTGCGGAGCCAGACTTCGACGGTGCAGGCCCGCGTGATGGAGAAGCATGTCGCCGACGCGGCGAAGGCGTTTGCTGCGGGCACTGGGCCGCAGCCGCGCGGCGGATTGACTGGCCCGATCAAGATCATCGCGCCCGGGCGCGTGTACCGGCCCGACACCGTGGACGCGACGCACTCGTTCATGTTCCACCAGATCGAAGGGCTGTACATCGACTCGCACGTGTCGATGGTCGAGCTGAAGAACACGCTGCTGCAGTTCGCTCGCGCGTACTTCGGCAGTGAGGCCGAGATCCGACTGCGGCCGACGTTCTTCCCGTTCACCGAGCCCAGCGCGGAGCTTGATCTGCGGATCCGCCTGCGCCCGGATCAGCCGCTGCGCTGGATGGAACTCGGCGGCTGCGGCCTCGTGCACCCGCACGTTCTGCAAGCCTGCGGCGTAGATCCCGAGGTCTGGTGCGGATTCGCGTTCGGCTTCGGCATCGAGCGCCTGGCCATGGGCAAGTACGCGATACCGGATATCAGGATGCTGTTTGAGAACGACCTGCGGTTTTTGCGGCAGCTGTGATGAGGGAGGAAAGGCGGGGGGAGAACATGAACATGAACATGAACGCGAAAAGGAATGAGCAGTTCCAAGGCGCGGCGTGTTGCTAGGGCGCTCGATGAGCGGGGGTGCGATCGCCATCGCGTGAGCCGGTTCTTTTCATGTTCATGTTCGCGTTCATGTTCACGTTCACGCTCCGCCGCGGGCGGCTTCGGTGAACTGGATCTCGCGGAAGCCGTCGGCCATTCGCAGCTCGCCCTCGCCGACGTTGAGCATGTCCTCGATCGCCAGCGGTGCGCGGCTGGCGGTGACGAGTACGAGGCTGTGGCGGACGTCGCACCCGGCGAGGCCGGAGACGCGATCGAGCGAGAGCCGCAGCGAGTCGCAGATCGAGCGGGCGGTGGCGTCATCGGTCTGGGGCATGAACAAGACGATCTCGTCGCCGCTGGTTCGGGCGATGACGTCGCCGCGCCGCTTGATCGCGCGGGCGGCGTTGGCCGAGAGAGAGATCACCAGATCGCCTCGTTGCTGGCCGAGGCGGGTGTTGATGCTGTGCAGCCCCTTGACGTCGATGATGACCAGCGAGACCGGGGCGGCGCGGACCGACGCTTGGCCGAGCGCGATGGTGGCGCGATAGAAGAACGCGGCGCGATTGCCCAGGCCGGTGAGCGGGTCAAATCGAGCCTGGTCGTCGCTCATCTTTCGGAGCGAGACGAGTTTCAAGACCAGGAAGCAGACTGCGCCGAAGACGACCGTGCGCATAAAGGCATTCTGGAACAGATCCCAACCTTCGAACGCCGGCGGGTCGGTGAACACCTGCGCGACGCACCACGCGACGCCGCAGAGCAGCGTGATCGAGACGCCGACCGAGCGACCGCCGAGCCACGTGGCGATGACGACGGGGACGAGATACAGCGGCAAGACCGACGTCTTTGCGCCGGTCTGCTGGTCCACCGCTGTGACGATGGCCAGCGCGAGAAGACTGAGACCGGTCGCGACGATCTGCGCCGGCAGCTCCGTCGTCTTGCTGGTCGTGGCGATGTCGAGGCTCACTTGGCTCATGCTTGGTCCGAGTCTCACCACCACCGTGTGCCCGCGACGGGCTGGATCGCCGCGCTGGACATGTTCATCGGCTGGAGTCTAGCCGAGCTTCGTGCGATTCAGCACATGGATTGGGTTGCGCGTGGTTTGAGCACGGGACACCGAAGCGCTGAACACCGGTCCGCGGCGGTTATTGCACGGCCCGGGGCGATCAGACCGGCGGCGTGTGAGAGGCCGGTGGTCGCACACTGGCCTTGGACAGCAGGGCGCTTGCCAGCAGCGCCAGCGCGAGCGACCCGGCGGAGATCGTGAGGCCGGCGGCCATGAGCTGCTCTTGGGCGTTGTAGTGGAGGTGTTCGAGCATGGCGACGGCGACGCCGCGCTGGCCGGGGGGGGAGAGGATGACGGTGCTCTCGATCTCCTGAACCGACATCGCCATGCCCGCGAGGCCGATCCCGATCGCGCCGACGAGGATCGCGCGGCCGGCGGTCAGCCACCAGGCGCGTGCCGCGCTGCCGCCGGCCAGGGCTCGCGTCTCGCGAAGCTCTTGGGCCTCGCTCCGGCCGATGATCCAGCCGACGGCGATGCCTAGGAAGCCGAATCTCGCGGCGTGCGCGATGACGAGACCGCCGCCAGCGGCGAGCCAGTCCGCGAGCGGTTCGAGCGCCGGGACACTGCCGAGCGTGGCGATCAGCGAGTTCACTGCGGCGCCGATGAGAACGCCGGGCACGATCGCTGCAACGCAAAAGGCGCCGAGGCAGATCTGGACGATCACGCGCGGGCCACCCCCCCACCCCCACCCCCCCCGCCGCCCCCAACCCCCCAACCGGCGCGCGGGCGTCGCGCCCGAGGCGATGATGTGCGATGCGAGTGCAAGGGACGCGATGACGATGCCGACGATCGCGCCGGTGGTGAGCGACGCGCCCAGGGCGCTGCCGTCGCCCCGTGCGAAGGCGGTGACGCTGGACCACCGTTTGAGGCCGAAGGCGAAGAGCACGATTGGCAGGACGACGCTGAGCGACACGGCGAGAGCCAGAAGGACGACGTCGGCGTGGCGAGGCGGCGTGGGGCGTGCGATCGCGCGGGGCTGCTCGTCCAGCGTCATGAGGATTCGCGTGATCAGCCACGCGCCGCAGGTCGAGACGAGCACCAGTGGCCATGCCATGAGCCAGACGCTCTCGGCGCTCTGCGTGCCGAGCATGGCCCAGAGCTGGATCGCGAGCGTTCGCACCTGTGCCAGGTGCAGCGGAACGCTGGAGCCGATGGCGATCAGGGCGATGGCGAGGATGCTGGTGAACAGCGAGCCGCGCAGGAGCATGGCGGTCATCAGGAGTCGTCGGGGGCCGGAGGCTCCGTCGAGCGACATGGCGTCGGCGTGGTCTTGATCGAGACGAGCGAAACCGGGGGCGAGGATGAGGGTGCTGAGTGGCCAGGCCCAGAGTGCCAGGCCGATGATGCCGAGCGACTGATCGAGGAAGACGATGATGCTCGGGTCCAGGCGTGCGATGAGATCGCCCAGCGCGGTGCCGGGTTGGCGGAGCACGCTCCAGCCGGCGTAGGCGAGGTAGGTGGGCATCATCATGGGCACGCACACCAGC
>JAIEQQ010000014.1 GCA_019747615.1 Phycisphaerales bacterium | reverse complement strand
CGATGACCAAGGCGATCGGCTGGGCGTATCGCGCAAGCTCGGGTACCTGCGCGATGTGGACCGCCAGGCGATCGGAGATCTGGGCCTCGCCAAACGCGCCGGCCAGAATCCCGATCAGCGTGATGCAGACTTGCACAGTGGAGAGGAACCGCGTGGGCTCGCGGGCCAGGGCGACCGCAACCGCGGCCCCGCGGCTGCCATCGCGGGCGGATTGCTGAAGGCGGCTCTGGCGGCTGGTCATCATCGCCAGCTCAGACATCGCAAAGACGCCATTGAGGACGATGATCGCAGCAAGGATGAGGTTGGGGATCAGCATGCGGCGGGCATGGTATGAAATCGGCGGGCGCCGGGGGGGGGGGACGGGCGGGGGAAGGGAGCAAGGGATCGAGGGATCCGGGGATCGAGGGATGCACGTGCCACCGACCTGTTTTCAGGTCGGTGCCGTGGCGTCGTGTGCGGTCTCTTCAAATGCAAGGGAGCCCGGAGCGCAAGCTCCGGGTTTTGCCTTGGGCGTGGAGACACTTCAAGACTTTGAGTACGCAGAGGACGCGGGGGGACACAGAGGGGAGGCCCGGGGGAACGCGAACATGACCACGAAGAAAGCCGCATAAGCAGCTCGCAATCGAGGGTCGCACGGCACATGGTCCCGGCCGCGCTCTCGGCGCGCGATTGCGAATCGCGGGTGCTCGAGTCACAGAAGGAGATCGCTACGAACTCTGCGACACGACCCACACGTCATCGAACCGGAGCGATCGAAGATCCTGTTTGCGAATCCAGAAATAGATCATTCCAGACAGGCCCCACATCCACCCCGGCCCATCCTCATCGCTGTCGACTTGGAGCAGCACCATCCACTCGGCGGCGGCAGCGGCCAGATCTGCTCGCTTGAGATATCGGGCGACACCATCGCCGCAATGCACGCCGCTGGACACGAGCTGACACTGAAGCTCCATCGGTGATTGAACTGGCTGCGGATGCCCCAGCAGCGACACTGCCGGATAGTCTGGCCCGCCCAGTTCATCGATCAGAGTCTCGACCGCGTCGTAGGTCGGCGTTTCAAACTCAACGCTCTCCAGTTCGCTTGGCAAACTGAGAAACGGCCGCGCACTGACGGCGCAGCACTCGGCAACATGTTCTGGATCCGCATCGTCCGGCGGCTCGGTTCTCTGCAACTCCGATCGATCGCAGCTCGCGTACATGATGCGGCAGCAACCGCGGTCGGCCGGGTCGAATCCCCACGGCTCGCAGTACCGGTCATAAAAAAAGTAAAGCCACCCCGTCTCAGGAAGCGTGTCCGAAATGCGCGGCACCTCGCTGAGATCGATCTGCGCAACGAACCCGAGCGGCAGTGGACCGCCTGCTGCCATTGGCTGACCGAACTTGTCGACGGCGTCCGCCGGGGGCCGCCACCGCGGCCACTGGAAGCCCGGCGGGACGTCGGGAGTGCCGCCAACTCTCGATGCACCGATCAGCACCTGTGAACGTTGAGTTACCAGATTCACGCTCGGTAACGCGACCGATCGCAGGTTGAGGTTGGCAAGAAGCGGTTCCTTGGCAACCCGTGCGTCCAGATCTCGAAAGAGCGCGTCGAGCAGGTCATTCATAGATCGGCAGTTTATGCCGAGTCATAAGGCGGGCTCTTGAGATTGAAGCGTGTCTTGGCGCTCGCTGATTCCAAACTGCGATCGTCGGTCGCGCAAATCGCAATCGCCCTTCATCTCCGTGTACAACTTCCCCTGTCTTCCCTCTGCGTTTCTCCGCAATCCCTGCGTCCTCTGCGTACTCCGATGTCTTGGACAACCTCGACGCGCAGGCCGAAGCCGGAGCTTGCGCTCCGGGCTCCCTCGATCCCTTCACACTCGGCCCTCGGCCCTCAAACCTCGGCCCATCCCTCCTACATCACTCCGCGATACTGCTCCGGCCACAGCGGCTTGTCGTCAACGCCCAGCTCCTTCGCGGCGTGGACCGGGAAGTACGGGTCGCGCAGTTCAGACTTGCCCAGCAGGATCATGTCCGCCTGGCCTTGGCGGATGATCTGGTCCGCCTGGCGCGCTTCGGTGATCATGCCCGTGATCATGCCCACCGCGGCGGTCTGGATCTCGGCGCGCTTGCGAATCGCCTCGGCGAAGTGCACCTGGTATCCCGGGCCGACCGGGATCTTGGCGCCCACTGCGTTGCCGCCACTGCTGCAGTCGATGGCATCGACGCCGAGCGCTCGCAGCTCTTTGGCCAGCTCGACGGAGTCGTCAATTGTCCAGCCTCCCTCCGCCCAATCGGTGCAACTGATGCGCATCCACAGCGGCATTGAGTCGGGGATGACCTTGCGCACCGCTCGCACGACTTCGTGATGGATGCGAGTGCGGTTCTCCCGTGTGCCGCCGTAGTCGTCGGTGCGATGATTCGTCAGTGGCGAGCAGAAGCTGTTGAGCAGGTAGCCGTGCGCGGCGTGAATCTCGATCATCCGGAAGCCCGCCGCGACGGCGCGCGCGGCGGCGCTGGCGAAGCTCGCGGTGACCTCGTCGATGTCGCTCTGCGTCATCTCGCGCGGGACGACGTGCTTCTCATTCGGGGCGATCGGCGACGGCGCGATCGGTTGCCAGCCGCCTTCATCAGCGCTGAGATAGCGATACGTCGGCCAGGGCTTGGACCAGCCGGCCTTGCGCCCAGCGTGCGCGAGCTGGATGCCCGCCACGGCGCCGTGCTGCGTGATGAAGCGCGTGACGCGCGACCACGCGTCGATGTGCTCGTCTCGATAGATGCCGGCGCAACCGATCGTGATCCTGCCGCGCGGCTCGACGCCGGTGGCCTCGGCGATCACCAGCCCCGCGCCACCAACGGCGCGGCTGCCAAGATGCACCACATGCCAATCGTTGACGAAGCCGTCTTCGCAACTGTACATGCACATCGGCGAGACGCCGATGCGGTTGCGAAAGGTGACGCCGCGCTGCGACAGAGGGGAGAACAAACCTTCGTTCGGCACGCGGGATACTCCATGGTGGCGTGCTGTTGAGCGGCGCGCCGGGAACGTGATGCCTAACGCCGCCAGGTGGCGGCGTCGGGGGAAAAGCCGGTGAGCGACGAAGTTGAGAACCAGCCGTCGGCGGCGCCGGCATCCGGATCGATCGCGTTCATCGCAGTTTCCAGCACGCTGGCGTCGTTCGCGTCAACAACGACGACGCCGCGCTGACTGTCGATGAACCAGCCGCTCCAGATCGTGCGGACCGGCGGCGTGATTCGCTCCAGTGCTCGCGCGCATCGATCCAGGTCCGTGGTCGTGATCATCACATACTTGCGGATCTCGGGCGTCTTCGCATCGGGATTCGCCCGCATCTCCGCCTGAAACAAGGCCTCGGCGAGCGACGCCAGCCGCAGCTCTGCCGACGCCCGCATCCGATGCTCCTCGACGATGAACTCGCCGGCCTGCACGCCCGGATCGGTCGCGGCCAGGGCCTGAGCCTCGGCGATCGTCGCGACGTCAAGAACGAACACGCCGCGCCAGGACTTGTCTCTCGGCGCGCCGAACGGCCCGGCGATGAGCAAGCTTTTCTCGCTGGCCAGGCGGTTGATGTTGGCCATGTGCCCCGCGAACATCGCGGCACGATCTTCCTTGCTGCCCTGGCCGCTGGTGGGGCCGGACTTAAGGTAGACGAACACATAGTCCGCGGCGCTGCCCGGCGCTGGCCAGTCCGGCGTCGGGCCGTGCATCGGTCGCCCGGGCTCGGCCGTGGTGCAGCCACCAACGACGAGCAACGCAAGCAGCAGCACGATGCCGAGCGGTGTGAGTGGCGTCATGAGTCGAGTATACCGGCGCGTTCGCATCGCGTCGTCACGCGCCAGAACGGCCACGATGCTGCTTCCCCGGGCAGCCACGCACGCAAGTCCGCGGAGGTTCTCGTCGTTGCCGTCGGGCTAGCGGGAGTGTACTCTAAAATGTCAAGTAAATTTGACAAGTAGCGTTTGTCGCATATTCTTGTCATAGTGTCAAAAGTGTTTGACTACGGCACAGACCGAAAGGAGCATCGATGAGCGCGTCGTTCGAAGAGAAGAGCGTCTGGATCCAGCTCGGCGCGATGACGGCCGGCCTTGGCGTCTACTTCGCAATCGCCGGGCGAATGCTGGCTGCGGGCGTGCGCGATGTGCGCGCCTTCGCCGCGCTGTTCATGATCGCGGTGGTGTTCATGGTCGTTCTCATGGTGATCGCATACGTCACGGCGGCGTTCACCAGCAAGGTCGAGGGTCGCGACGAGCGCGACCGGCTGATCTCGTGGAAGGCCGAGTACCGCTCGGCCTGGATCATCGCGGTGGGCGTGCTCGGAGCGGTGACGTGCATGGCCGCGGGGGTTGACAACGTCTGGACCGCGAACATCCTTCTGCTGTCGCTGGCGATGTCGGAAGTGCTGGGGTTCGTGCTCCAGATCGTGTACTACCGGCGCGGAGTGTAATGCATGGCGACTGAGAAACTCACCATCGGCAACAGGATCCGCGAGCTGCGATTCGCATCCGGCGAGATGACGCAGCAGTCTTTGGCCGATCGCGTCGGCGTCAGCCGCCAGACGATCAACGCGATCGAGGCTGCGAAATACTCGCCGTCGCTGGAGGTGGCGTTCCGGATTGCGCGGGTCTTTGGCAAGAGGCTCGAGGAAGTCTTTGAGTGTCTGCCAAAGCCACGCTGAAATGGGCTCCTCGATCACGTCCTTCTTCGCAGCTCGGCGGCTGACATCCGCACACACGCAGAGCCCCGGCCGTTCAGCCGGGGCGTTGCTCATTGAGAGGTCGGTTCTGACCCTCGAAGTTGTGCGGCGGCCATTTCTGAGATTTTTCAAGGCTCAAGGGTCAAGGTCACGTCAGTGTGACAGAGACTTGATCTGCATCTTGAACGACACTCTCACCTCGTGTTCACAGACGGGACGATCTTCTACCACTGGAACCTGGACGATGCCCGCCTTCGCCGACCTCGCGCAACTTGAAGCTCTCCCCCTTTGCGGCCAGGCGCTTCTCGGTGGCCGCATGATCCGCCGCGCGGCGATGGCGGTCATGCCCGAGGCGACGCACAGCGCGGACGCGGAGCGGGAACTGTTGATGCGGGTCTGCGACACGATCGAGGCGTGCGCACGTGACGGCACCGGCACGCAGAGCGCCTCGGCGATGTTCGCCGAGGCGCGGGCGCTGCGCGATTTGCGAGATCGATTCGCCGAAGAGCGCGAGGCGCTACGGCTCGCGTTGTGGTGGGCGGTCGATGCCTCGCGCGCAGCGGACGTGGCTCGAGAACTTCCCTTGAAGGCGTGTGTGACGCCGGCGCTTTTGAACGCGATCGCGGCGCTCGGCGCCGACCGGCGCATCAATCGGCTGCAGATCACGATCCTCGTCGGCGGGGACATTGACCTGATTGCCTTCGCGTGCGCCGAGGCGGGTATCGGGCGGTTTGACGGGCTGACCAACCACGTGTTGGGGCGATTGCCGCCGGTGCACGCACTGTCGCTCAATCCGATCCGCCCGACGCCTGAAGAACTGGCGAGGTGATCGATGGGCCAGACTGAGACGTCCGCCACTCTGACACACACATGCCCGGATGGGTATCGATCGAAGGAAACACGCTCGATGATCGCGTCAGTTCTCATCACGCTGCTGGTTGTCGTCTGGGTGCTCGGTGTGCTGTTCAACGCGGCGCTCAGCGGGGCATATGCGAGCGCGCCGCCGACTGGCCAACAGGCGATGGGGCTGGTGGTGCCGATCTTCGGCATCGCGATCGCCAGCGTC
>JAIEQQ010000630.1 GCA_019747615.1 Phycisphaerales bacterium | reverse complement strand
ATCGGCAGCCGGAGCAAGCGGGCGTGCCTGTTCGGTCGGTTGGTCGCATCGGGGATTGACGAGTCTCGCGTCGCTCGTATCCGCTGCCCGATCGGCGTCGGCGATACGGGCAAGGAGCCCGCGGCCCTTGCGGTGAGCATTGCTGCGCAGGTGTTGATAGAGACCAAGCGAGCCCGCGACGCACGCGCGGGGGTGCTGCGTCGCAGCAGCGCGTCGCTGAGTGAGCAGAACGCCAGCGCGCCGGCCAGTGCGGGCACGCAGATCTCGGAGCAGCCATGGCAGCGCTCGACCACTGGCGAGTGATCGTTCTTGGCGCCGGCCGCGGCGTGCGCATGGGCACGCCCAAAGCGCTCATGCTGAGCCGCGGAGAGCCTTGGTGGCGCGTGCAAATGGCACAACTGGACGCGCTGCGGATTCGCGCGACACTCGTCGTGTCTGAGCCCGTGGCAGCCGCGATCATCTCGGAATGTGATTCGCGAGCGTTCGCGAGACCGGCGATGGCGATTGCTCCCGATGGAACGCCAATGTTCGCCAGCGTGACTGTCGGCGTTCGCGAGGCGATTCGGCTTAGCGCTGGGAACGCGCTCGCGGGCATCCTGATTCTGCCTATCGATACGCCCGTGCCTCAGCGCACGACGTGGTTCAACGTCGTCGAAGGCGCGCTCCATACCGAGCGGCCGACGTGCCCGCGTAGCCGCCCGCTCGATCGCGATCAGTCGTCGGACGCTCGGCTCAACGGCCATCCCGTCGCAATTCCGATGACGTGGACCACACGCGAGCTCCCGCAGTGGATGAGCCCGAGCGACGGCGGAAGCGAGCCAGCGAATCACCCGGCGCAACCACGCCTCGATGACCTCATCCGCCCATGGCGCGAGTTCGTCGATGTTGACGACCCGCGCTGCGTGATGAACCTGAACACGCCGGAGGATCTGGCGCGGTGCGAAACGATGGACCAGACGCACCCGTTTGAAGCTTGACGATGCTCAATCGTCTCTCAGCACTCAGCATGCTCTATCGAAACCTCACACGTTCTTCAGCCCGAAGGGCTGCACGCGAGTAGCCGGGTGTGGAGCGAGTCTTCGAGCGACACGCCCGGAAAGCGGCTTCGAGAAAGTCTGTAACCCGAAGGGGTACGCGTTGCTGAATCGAGGACGTGCACCCCTTCGGGGTGCAAAGCAATCGCCGGCAGTTTCCGGGGGTTTCGCTCGCGGACTCGCTCAACGCCCCGGCTACTGGCGTGAAGCCCTTCGGGCTTCCAAGACACGCCAACCGTTTCAAAAGAGTCCTCAGCACTCAACTCAGTCTTCGATGATCGTGACACCGGCCTCGCGCAAGAGCTCGGTCCACGCGCTGGCGGCGGGGCCGCCGCGCTCGGAGAAGGAGCCGGAGCCGGCGCGATGGACCAGGGCCTGCACGTCCTCGATGGTGAACATCCAGTCCAGGCCGCCGTGGCCGGGGCCCTTGATGCGCGCGGCTTTGCGGATGGTGTCGAACGTCTTGCCCGAGAGGCCGCTGGCTTCCAGGAGCTGGCGCTTGGAGAATCGCGGGACACCCGCGGGCGGGAGGGGCTTTCGAACTTGGCCGGGTCGCATGGGGGAGTTGTAGGTCGTGCGCGGCGCGGGTGCTGAGCGGGCGGTGGTCGCGCCTCTGGATCGCGCGAGTCGTTCGCGGCAGTGTGGCGGTTGGCGGAAGGGGAAGCTGGGCCGCGGGCCGGATGGTCGTCAGCCAAAAACAGATCGGGGGCCGAGTGACTCGGCCCCCGATCGTCGCGTGTGTGATTCTGTGATTACTGGAAGTACGTCGAGAAGAAGCAGTTGTAGTCGCCTTCGGTCACGCCGTTGTTGACGCCGTCGGAGGGCAGCGGGGCGCCAGCGTCGTCGGCGATGTCGGCCGGGAGGCGGATGAGGGCGGTGTCGCCGAAGTAGGAGCTGAAGAAGCAGTTGTAGTCGCCCTCGGTCACGCCGTTGTTGGTGTTGTCGTTGGGCAGCGGCGCGCCGTCATCGCTGGCGATGTCGGTCGGCGGGCGTGAGAGCGCCGCGGTGCACACCGGGCCGAGCTGGGGCGTGATGAAGACGCTGAAGCGGCGGATGCTGCCGAGGTCTTGCGCGGCGAGATCCTGAATTCGGAGCGTCCAGGTGCCGTTGCCGGTGAGGCCATCAAAGACCGAGAGCGGGTTGGCGGGGCGCCAGTTGCCGGTGAAGGGCTGGTTCGCGCTCGCCGCGTTTTGAATGGACGTGAGGCCCGGCGCGTCGTCATCGAAGCGCGTCTGGTGGAAGTTGTGGCCGCTGTTGTTCCCGCCGCCCATATTGGCAAAGAGCACGACGCTGGCGCCGGTCGGGCCGGTGAGCGTGCCGGTCAGGTCGCCGACCCAGTCGTGGTTGAGGCCGACGGTCGTGGACGTCGGGCTGGTGGAGCTGGTGGTGCCGTCAAAGCGGAAGTCCACATCGGCCACCGGGCCGGTGAGGCCGCTGACGGTGATCGAGGCCGAGCCGCCGGTGGTGGAGTTATCGGGGATGGCGACTGCGGCGCCGGTGTAGCTGAACTGCACCGCAGTGCCGGGCCCGCCGGGCGAGCCGGTGGTGATCTTGAACGGCAGCGCAGCGGTGCCGCCGCCGCTAAAGGTGAGGTTGAGCGTGCAGTTGATGTCGCTGCCGCAGGGGTGCGAGGTGCTGACGGAGAAGACGAACGGGTTTGAGGCGCTGCCGGTCGCGCCCGAGGCGAGGTCGGCGTAGATCGACTCGGTCATGAGCGGCTGGATGTTGGGCGTGTCGAGCTGGAGATTGGCGACGATGCCCTCGACGGGCTGGGCGTCGTCGTTCCGCAGCGTGATGCTGACGAAGATGCGGTTCTCGCCGGGCTCGACCTTGCCGTTGCCGTTGTTGGTGCCGGCGGTTCCGGGATCGGTCGCCACGGTGGCGGCGATGGCCAGCGGCGAGAAGGGCGCGTCGATCGTGAACGGAGCGTCGGACGTGTCGGAGGAGGTACGGCCATCGATGTCGCGAGCCACGACGCGGAACTTGCCCTGCGTCGTGCCGTTGGCGGGCACGGTCCAGGTGAAGGTGCCGGTGTCCGGCACGGCGCTGGCGAGCGTGGCCCACGTCAGGCCGTCGTTGGTGGTGAACTGGACATCGACATTGGCGACGCCGACATCGTCATCGGAGATCCACGTGACGTTGACGACCTGGCCGGGGGTGAAGGTCGCGCCGCCGTTGGGCGTGCGGAGGTAGACGCCGGGGTTCAGGCCGTTCTTGTTGACCGGGACCTGCATGACGATGCAGTGGATGACACCCGAGAGGCCGACGATGCTCTCGCAGGCGACGCCGACGACGGTGTACGACGGGCCGAGCAGGTCCCGATAGGTCTGGAGCGCGTTCTCGTTGATCTGCGCGATCGTCAGGTTCGGCCCGCCGAGGGGGTTGGGCATCGTGACGTTGACGTTGGTGTACTGCGGCACCAGGGCGAGGTTGTTGCACAACACCATGTTGGTGTAGGTGTAGTGCGTGCCGCCGACGGAGAACGAGGGCGTGCGCGCGACGGTCCATCCGCCGGAGGTCAGCAGCGAAGCGGCGCTATCGGAGATGACGTCCTCGATGCCGCCGGAGGCGTTGGGCCAATCGCTGACAATGACCTTTGTATCGCCGACGATTTGCATCCACATGTCGATGTGCTGGGTGCCGTCGACGCTGGTGCGGTAGGGGTTGTGGTACGTGTTGGCGACGCCCCAGTACTGCTGCCAGAGGCCGTTGACCTGCGACTCGCTGAACTGCGGGTTCTCGTTGACGATGAGGCGGGTGTAGTGGCCCTGGCCGATGGAGTTCAGGTGGTAGTTGCCGCCGCCGTGACGCAGCGGGAAGTCGTAGCGCTTGTGCTTCTTAAAGTTCGCGAAGCCGATGGGGATGGTGTTGTCGTTGGTGCGAGACGTGACGTTGTAGGTGTGATCGACGATCACGCGGACATCGCCCTCATAGGTGTAGCGCGGGCCGTAGTCGCGGAGCCAGATGGTGTCCGACGTGCGGATGATCGTCACGATCTTGTTGGTGTCTGCGCCCGCGGCGACACACGCGTTGCGAGCGCTCGTTGCGATCGTGGCGGTGTCGCAGAAGATATAGGCGATCGCGTTGCCGGTGGTGGTGATGTGACGGATCATCTGAGCCTGGATGCCATTCAGGCTGGCGCCGCCCTCCCACGCAAAGACGATGCCCTCAGAAGGTGCATACTCGCCCGGGCACGAGAGCGGGCCGGTCGGCACCGTCGCGGAATCAAACGCCGGCGGGTTCCATGGGTTCTCAAGCTCCCAAGCCTTCTCTTGAGCCGTGGCGTTGCGGCTGATCGGCACGCCTTGCGGATAGGTCGGCTGCGGGGTCTGCGCCATCGTGCTCCCAGCGAGGCCGAACACCGCAGCGACACACACACCCGCGGCTCCGAATCGGGCCGTCCGACGTTGATTCTCAATCACGCAAAAACTCCTCGGAACGAGTTGCTCGGTAAATACCCTGACGCCGCCAGAACGGTGGCGCAGCTTCAACACGATAACCTCAGTTCGCGAGGACGGCCCGCGCGGATCGAGCGATTTTCGAGATTCTCGGAGAATCAACCGTTCGCGTTCCGATCAGCCTCCCCGCCTGCCCCGCCGTTTCCCGACGACCGGGCGTCACGGGCCGCCGCGATCAGGGCTTCAAAGACACCTTGCCCAAGCTCCGGGTCTGACGTGCGTTCGGGGTGCCACTGGACGCCCACGTAAAATGGGCGAGACAGGTCGGCGAGCGCTTCGATCACCCCGTCGGGCGAGTGGGCCAGAATCGCCAGCGACCGCCCCGGCTCCGTCACCCCTTGGTGGTGGTTGCTGGTCACCTCGCCGCTGTCCCACTCGAACGCCGGTGCTCCCGGCGTCGTCGCCAGAGCCGTCGCGTTGATTCGGTGCGTGCGGTCGTTGCGGTGTTCGCCGGCGGTGGGCAGCGTGTCCGGCAGGTGCTGATTCAGCGATCCGCCCCGGTGCACCGCCATCATCTGCATTCCCAGGCACACGCCCAGCACCGGGCGGCTCAGGCGAGCGCCCGCGTGCAACGCGTCGATCGCTTGCAGCAGCGCGAACTCGTACGCCTGGCGCTGCGGGTGCATCGGTGTTGACTGCGGGTGCGCGACGCCGCCCAGCGGCACCATTGAGATGTCGTTGCCGCCGGTGAAGACGATCGCGTCGCAGCGACGCGCGTGCTCCGAAGCGAGCTCGACAATCGGCGGCAGCAGCACCGGCACGCCGCCGGCGCGGGCGACGCTCTCCAGATACGTCAGCGCCTGGCCGGCCTTGTCGCGCGCGCCGGGCGTGATCAGGATGTCCGACGTGACGCCGATGAGCGGTGCGCTGGCCATGATGGGATCGTAGAGGTGGGGGGATCAGGAGGTCTGCGGGAGGCAGGCGGGACGCCTGCCCCACGGGTGCAAGAGCACCCACACATACACTGAAGGCATGTCCAATCGCTTGGTCCTTGGCGTGCTGCTGGTGGCGATCCTCCTTGGTGGCGGGATGTTGTGGTTCATGTCCGGGCGCGGCTCCGGTGCGCCAGCAATCACGAACATCATCCCGACCGGCGAGCGACTGGCAGTGATCGAGCCGGCGTCGTTGCAGTCGATCATCATCACTTGGCCGATGGGCACGCCCTCGCAGCGATTGACGCGGGCCGAGACGGGCGAGGACGGCGCAGCGGGGGTGTGGACGGTTTCGAGCGTCGAGACTCGCGGCAGCGCCGCGGC
>JAIEQQ010000120.1 GCA_019747615.1 Phycisphaerales bacterium | reverse complement strand
AGCTTCTTGGCGCCGTCGAAGGCGATGACGCGGCGCGGCGTGCTCCGCGAGCCGGTTGACGCCGCATCGGTCTCCGCCAGCAATCGCCCTGCCCAGATTGAGGCAAACAGCCCGGCAGCGCCCGCGCCGATGATTGCCAGGTCACATTCGGTGCCAGTTTGCTCGGGCGTTATCACGGGCCGAGTCTAAGCATTGCGGGCGTCTGTGGGCGCGGTGGCGTGCGGAATGCGGCCCCGGACCCGGAACGCGACGGCGCGAGATGAGAACAGGTGCCGATGCCAGAACGCGCAGCTACTTGAAGCCACCGGCCAAGGCGACGATCACGACCAGGGTGTACAGCGACCCAAAGAGAACGCAGAACGCACCGGCGATGAGCCCAACCCAAGCGTGGGTCTTCCCGTGCCGCGCGGGCTCGGCCTTGGCGACCTTGAGCGCTTTCACGCCGTAGATAATCGCCACAACGCCGGCAATCGCGCCGATTGGCCCCAGCAGAACTGCGAACAGCGCCCCGATGATGCCGGTGTAGTACGAAATCAGAGACGCTGGGTTTCCGGTCGGAATGAGCCGATCGATGCCTGATGTCGGAGCGCCCGTCGAGACCGGGCCGGTGGGCTGAACGCTCACCGCCGATCGCACCAGATGCGGCGCAAGCTCCGCGTGGACCGACGCATCCGACACGCCGCCCTGCGGGCCGATCAACTTCGCGCCCAGCGGCACGCGCCCGTCCTTGGCCCACGTGGCGATATCCGCGATCGGCGCGGGGCCGAACTCTTCACCAGAGGGCAAGCGGAGGAGATAGGCGGTGGACATTTCAAAGTTCCAAATGGCCAAATTTGCAAATTGCCAAATTCGGATGAGAGCGAGGGGGCGTTGGGGTGGAGTGGGGAATGGGGCTTAGGAGGGGAGTTTGGTGATGCCGGCGAACCACTGTTCGGCGAGGCGGCCGGTCAGCGGCAGGGGGACGGCCTTGTCGGTGATCGCGTTGATGAGGCCCATGATCGCGAAGACGAAAAAGCCCGCTATGCCAAGGAGCAACGCGGGCGCGGTCAGGCAGACCACGAACGGGATGAACGACAGCGCGATGCCGACCATGCTCATGACCATGAGAAGGATGAGCGGCACGACAATCTGCTTGGCGTGATAAAGAGCGAAGTTGTTGTTGCGGATGAAAAGCACGACGATCGCGACGATCGGGAGAACATACGACAGAATCGCCAAGACTTTGCCATTGGCAATCTCGGCGGCATTCATCTCGCCGCCTGCAGAATCGGACGGGGGCGCAGGGGGCGCGGTCGCTGGCGACGCGAACGGGTTCGAAGAGTCCGGCGACGGTGGGGGGATGTCGGACATGATCAACTCCTGCGGTGTTCACGGAGCCTACCAAACTCCATGCGACCATGCAAGCGAAGCCAGCATCGACGAAACCCGCGATCGTTCATAACTCCGCCAGCCGCCGCTCTGTTTCCTGCTCTTGCAGATCCGTCAGCAGGCGATCCCAGTCGCCGGCTTGCAGATCGCGGAGGGCGTATTCGCCCGGCAGGCGTTCGTCGGCGACGATGCCTTCCTTGAACCTGTACGTGCGGATCTTCTCGCTGCGCTCGCCGGTGCCGATCTGCGCTGACCGGGCGGCGCCGCGCTGCGCGAGCTTTTGTTGGCGTTCGATTTCATGAAGGCGCGCCATCAGCAGCCGGCGAGCTCGGTCGCGGTTCTGCTGCTGGCTCTTGGCTTCCATCATCTTGATCGTGATGCCGCTGGGCTTGTGCAGGATCTGCCAGGCGGTCTCGACTTTGTTGACGTTCTGTCCGCCGGGCCCTTGCGCCCGGGTGGCTTGTTCCTCCACATCGCGTGCCCAATCGATCTTGACATCAACTTCCTCCGGCTCCGGCAAGACCGCCACAGTCGCGGTGGAGGTATGAATCCGCCCCGCGGCTTCGGTCGCCGGCACGCGCTTGACACTGTGTACGCCCGCCTCGAAGTTCATGGCCGCCCACACGCCGGGGCCGCGCAGGTTGAGCACCGCCGAGCGGATGCCGCCGGCACTGGACTCTGGGACCAGGTCCAGCGTCTCGATCGACCATGAGCGGCGCGTCGCGACGCGCTGGTACATCTCAAGCAGATCACGCGCCCACAGCGCCGCCTCATCGCCGCCGGTGCCCGCGCGCACTTCGACAATGATCGACGCCACGCGCTGATCGTCAGATTGCACCAGAGCCGAACGCAGCCGGCGCGAGAGCTCGGCGATCTGACGCTCCACCAGCGGCAGCTCCTGGCGAGCCAGCGTCGCAAGATCCCGATCCGCGCCGTTCATCGCGCCGGCGTACTCGTCCGCATCGGCCAGCAACCGCCGGAGTGCTTGCAGATCAACGACGACCGGCTCGATCGCGGCTTTCTTCAGCGACAAATCCCGCACAACCTTGTGATCCGCCCCGCCCGCGGGGTCGTTGAGCTGTCGCTCGATCTCCGCATGGCGCGTGGCGATTGCCTCAAGCTTGGCCATGACGTGCGGCGGCAGGATGGTCTGTGCGAGCGGAACGGTCACCGGCGAGTTTAGGTGCTCACCTTCGCGCCGCGAGTCTGATCGCGACGCCACGGGTACGCCGGTAGGTCATCGCGGCCGAACGGTTCAAAGTGGTCCCACTCGCGCGTCTCGCCGTTGAACGGGTTGGCGAACGCCACCAGCCGGCGCGCCGGGCCGCTGGGGTCAAAGAGCTCAAGCGCGACCGAGAAGTTCCGCACTGCGTGCGCCAGTGCCGTCTGGATCGACGGCATCCAGTGGTCGTCAAGAATGATCAGGCCGCCGGGCTTGACAACGCGCATCGCGAAGAAGATGTCCATGATCACGCTGTCGAACCAGTGAGCACCGTCGATCAGCGCGACATCAAACGACGCACCGGACTCGATCAACAGCCGCGGCAGCGCCAGGTGCGACGGCTCCTGAATCAGACGCGTGACCTCCATCGCGCCACTGCGTTCGAGCGTCAGCACTCCGGCCATGTCGCACCATTGCGGCGCGGGATCGATCGTGACATGCTCCGCGTTGGGCTCGCCGACGGCTAAGAGCCCTTCGACCATCGCGAGGCTTGCGAGCCCGAGCCCCAGCCCGATCTCCAGGGTTCGTCCTGCCGACTGCCTGATGACCAGATCTCGTAGCGTGTCGGCCGCGGGGCGATCCATGCCCACGGGCCACAGCTTGACCGGCTTCCCGCTGACGGAGAGGACCTCGCCCGCGGCGGAGATCGCATCACGATGGGCGGCGATCTTGGCTCGCAAAGCGTGCATCGCGCTGGGAGACACTCCCGGCGGAGTCGTGCGCTTCGTTGGCTCGCCAGATGGAGCGTGGGGCAGGGGCGACGGAAAGGTGCTCATGGTGGATTTATCGGTCGTGTGAGTCCCAAAGTTCCGCAAATCTGTCGCCGCGGCGCTATGTTTGCTTGTGTCGCATCGGCGGCTGGCTTGCCAGACACGTCGGGTTCGGGGTGGTGGCAGGCGCGGCGATGGAGTCTGTGCATGGACGCGGCGGTGACGATCAAAGGCGTGCGAAAAACCTTCGGGCCCAAGGTGGCGGTGGATGATCTGGACCTCGTGGTGCCGCGCGGCGTGGTCTGCGGGTTCATCGGCCCTAACGGCGCCGGCAAGACCACGACCATCCGCATGATCATGTCGATCCTCTTTCCTGATCAGGGCGAGATCGGCGTGCTCGGCAAGGGCAGCGCGATGGAGAGCCGTGATCTGATTGGCTATCTGCCGGAAGAGCGTGGGCTCTATCGGAAGATGAAAGTGGGCGTCTTCCTGGGCTACATCGCGAGGCTCAAGGGCCTCGACGGCGCGACGGCGGATCGCAAGACCAAGCAATGGCTGGAGCGCGTCGGTCTGCCGGACTCGGCGAAGAAGAAGTGCGAGGAACTCAGCAAGGGCATGCAGCAGAAGGTGCAGTTCATCGCCAGCGTCATCCACGAGCCGGAGCTGATCATCCTTGACGAGGTCTTCAGCGGGCTGGACCCGGTGAACCGGCGGCTGATGCGGGAACTGATCGAGGAGCAGCACGGCGCCGGGCGCACAATCATCTTCAGCACCCACGCGATGTTCGAGGCCGAGCAGTTGTGCGAGCAGGTCTTCATGATCCACAACGGGCGAAAAATGCTCGACGGCTCGCTCCGCGAGATCACCGCGAAGTTTGATCCGCGATCGCTGATCGTCGAGCCAATGACCACCAGCGACGTCACGCAGCTCTACAAACTCCCGGGCGTCGCGCGCGTCAGCGCCGGCTCACAGCGCGGCTCATCGCAAGGCGTCGTCGAGGTCATGATCAACGACGGCCACCAGCCGAACCGCGTCATGAGCGAGATCGTCAGCGCCATCGACGTGCGCCGCATCGAGGTCAAGCGCGTGACGCTTGAAGATGTCTTTCTCGAGGTGGTCCGGCGCGCCGGCGGCGGTGATATCGATCCCGCGCTGCTCTCGCGTGCGTCCAGCGGCTCGTCTGAATCCGGAGGTGAGTCGTGAAACGCACGATGCAGATCGCGGTGCGGGAGTTCCTTTCGGTCGTCATGACGCGAGCGTTCCTGATCGGCGTGGCCATCGTGCCGATCATGCTCGTCGTCGTCGGCGTTGCGATCAGCCTGATCCCCAAGAGCCCGGCAATCTCCGGGCGCGTGGTGGTGCTGGATCGCAGCGGCGTCGTCGGGGCCCTGGTTCAGCAGCGATTCACCGATGAGAGCGTCCGCGCCGAGAGCGAGGCGGACGGACGGCGCACCAAGGCGATGATGAAGGACGCCATGGGCCAAGTACCGATGTCCGACGCGACCAAGTCGATGGTGGACAAGCAACTCGATGGCGCAAAGAAGTCTGGCGGCGAAGCAGCCCCGGCGCGGCTCACGGTCGAGCTTCTGTCTGCGGACGAGGACATCGAGAAGATCAAGAACGAGATCCGTGTGAGCCAGATCCGCGCCGGCGATGACGCGGGGCAACCGGCGCGTTTGGTGCTGGTGGTGATCCCCGAGGCCGCGGTGCGGGGCACCCTCGTTACGACGGACGTCGACCCCGAGAAAGCCGCGGGGTCAATCACCTGGGAGCCGCACGAGGTCTTCGTCAACCCGCAACTGGACTTCGAGGTGCAGTCGACCATCAGCCGTCGGGTGGGCGAGGCGATCGTTGACGCTCGAATCGCATCGGACTCTCGCCTGAGCGGCACGGGACTGACGCCCGAGCGATTGCGCGAACTCGTCGCTCGCCCTCGCGCAGACATCAAGTCGCTCACCAAGGAGGGCGAGAGGGCCAGCGCCGGCGCGCTGCAGATCCTCGTCCCCGTTGCGTTCATGCTACTCCTGATGATGTCCGTGCTCAGCGGCGGGCAATACCTCATGACCGCGCTGGTCGAAGAAAAATCCAACCGCGTGATGGAAGTGCTCCTCTCGGCGGTCAGCCCCATGCAGCTCATGCTCGGCAAGATCGTGGGGATGATGGGCGTGGCGCTCTTGCTGCTGACCATCTTCGGCGGGCTCGGCATGGCGGGGCTGCTCGCATTTGCGCTCGCAGACCTCGTGCCCCTCTACAAGCTCGCATGGCTCGGCGTGTTCTTCATCTTCGCGTTCTTCACAATCGCGAGTCTGATGGCGGCGATCGGCGCCGCCGTGAACGACATGCGCGAAGCCCAGACACTGCTCTCTCCGGTAATGATGTTCGTCATGGTGCCCTGGCTGCTTTGGTTGCCGATCTCTCGCGCGACGAACTCGACGTTCTCAACCGTG
>JAIEQQ010000493.1 GCA_019747615.1 Phycisphaerales bacterium | reverse complement strand
TGTGACGGCGATCACGCTGCGGGACGCTGCGGATCAGACGGCGCTTCAGGCCCAGCGCGTGCGGCTGGGGCAGCAGCTTGCGCTGACATCGGCGAGCAAGGCGATGGCGGCGGCGTATACCGCTGGTGGCGTGTCCGGCGGTCAGGCCGGCAGTGGCGGTGGCGCTGACGTTCGCAGCACGCCGATGTTCCAGGATCGGGTGGGGTGAGCGGGGCGGCGAGCGCAAGGATCACGCTGATGCAGACGGACACTGGAATGAGCGTGGCGGAGGTGGACGGCGCTGTGTCGGCGGGCGACGTGATGCCCGCGGATCAGAGCGTGAGCCCTGCGGATCTTGGCGCGCTGCTGAAGTCGTTCAACGACGTGACGACGCGATTGAGCCTGACGCACGAATCGCTGACGCGCGAGGTGGTGCGGCTGAAGGCGGAGCTCTCGGAGGCGAACCGGCAGGTGCAGACGACCAGGCACCTGGCGATGCTGGGGGAGATGGCGGCGGGGATCGCGCACGAGATCCGCAACCCGCTGGGCTCGATCATGCTGTACGCGAGGCACTTGCAGGAGGATCTTGCGGATCGGCCGGCGTGCCAGACGACGGCGGGCAAGATCGTGAGCGCGGTGACGCGGCTGGACGCGATCGTACGGGACGTGCTGTCGTTTTCACGCGAGACGAGGCTGAGTGTTGAGCCGATCATGGCGCGGGAGCTGCTGGAGAACGCGCTGGAATCGGCGCGGGACGACTCGCCGGTGTGGCGGGGCGTGACCGCCGCGGTTGTCGTCGCGGCCAAAGGCTCGGTCGGTGCGCCGATCGAGTTCAGCGGCGATGCGGGGCTGCTGCATCAGGCGCTGGTCAACGTGATCCGCAACGCGGCGGAGGCGACGACCGAGGGCGGACGCGCCGAGAAGCGATTGGTGTTGCAGTGCGCGATGGGGCGGGTGATGGACGCTGACGGCACGGAGCGAGAGATGGTGATGTTGACGGTGACGGACACGGGGCCGGGAGTTTCCGACGATGTGGCGGCGCGGATGTTTAACCCGTTTTTTACGACGCGTGCCGCGGGGACTGGGCTTGGACTGGCGATTGTGCACCGGATCATCGATGCGCACGGTGGGCGTGTGAGCATTCGCAATGTTGGCGGGGTGCTCGGGCGCGGGGCGGCGGTGGAGATTGCGTTGCCAGCACGCGGCGGTGGGGGTGGGGGGGTGGTGGGGGCGGCGGCGGTGCAACGCCGGGAGGCTTGAGGTGAACTCCCCGGCGCAGATTGTGCGGGCTCTCTGGCGGCTTGTGCCGATACTGACATTTCAGCCGGTGGAACCGGCTTCGATCGGCTCAGGAGGGCCTCAGCATGGCAACGGTTCTGGTTGTTGACGACAAGGAAATGCTCCGTGATTCGGTGGGCGCCACGCTCACACGCGCGGGGATGAATGTCCGCACCGCCGACGGCGCCGAGCAGGCGCTTGAGTCGATCGCGCAGCAGCGGCCCGATTGTGTGGTGACTGATCTGAAGATGCCGGGGATGACCGGGATTGAGCTGCTGGCCAAGGTGCGGCAGATCGATGAAGACATGCCGGTGATCTTGATGACGGCGTTCGCCACGGTGGAGACCGCGGTGAAGGCGATGAAGCTGGGGGCGTTTGATTATCTCACCAAGCCGTTCGAGGGCGATCAGCTCTTGATCAGCGTGAAGCGGGCGACGGAACACGCGAGGTTGCTGCGTGAGAACGCGGTGTTGCGCGCTGGCGAGTCGACGCCGGGCGGCTTCATGTCGGGCCTTGGTGGCGCGGATGCCGGCGCGGGGATCCAGCGGCTGATCGGTGATTCACCGGCGATGCGCCGCGTGAAAGAGCAAGTGATGGCGGTGGCCGAGAGCCACGGCACGGTTTTGGTGATCGGCGAGAGCGGCACGGGCAAGGAAGTGGTGGCGCGAGCGATCCACGAGATCTCGCAGCGTCGGGCCGGGCCGTTCCTTGGCGTGAACTGTGCCGCGTTGTCCGAGAGCTTGCTTGAGTCGGAGTTGTTTGGACATGAGCGCGGGGCGTTCACGGGTGCGGACAAGACCCGCAAGGGCCGGTTTGAGCTGAGCGATCGCGGGACGCTGCTGCTGGATGAGATCAGCGAGGTGGGTGTGCGGGTGCAGGCGAAGTTGCTGCGCGTGCTACAGGAGCGGGTGATTGAGCGGGTGGGCGCGTCGCTTTCGATCGGCGTGGATGTGCGGGTGGTGGCGACGAGCAATCGGGATCTGCCGCGGGCGATTGCCAAGGGCGAGTTCCGGCAGGATTTGTTCTTCAGACTGAACGTGCTGCCGATTCACCTGCCGGCGCTGAGGGATCGACAGGAGGATGTCGCGCCGCTGGCGGAGCACTTTGTGCGAGCGATCGCGCAGCGCGACGGGCGGGGCGAGTATTCGATTGCTCCGGACGCGATGGCGGTGCTGATGGCGTATCAGTGGCCGGGCAACGTGCGCGAGCTGCAGAATATCTGTGAGCGCGGGGTGGTGCTGGCCAAGGGGCGTGTGATCACACGCGAGTTGGTTGAGCCGTGGCTGAGCGCTGACGTATCGATGGCCGGCGGCGGGGCGAACGCGGGGGCTGGGATTCCTGCGAGCTACCCGATCGGCGGGCGCGAGGGGTACGCGGGCGATCATGTGTTGACTGAGACGAAGCCGGGCGTAATCCAGACGGTGATCCCGATCATGGACCGCGTGCTTGAGGACATCGAGCGCGACGCGATCATCAGCACGCTGAAGCGGTTCAGGGGCCATCGGCAGAAGACGGCTCAGGCGCTGGGCATCGGCGTGCGAACGCTGGGGCTCAAGCTCAAGAAGTGGAAGACGCAGCAACTGGTGGATGAGGCGATCTGAGCGGCAGCAGCGGTGGGCAGGACCAGCCATGTTCGACGAGCTCTCCAGTTCCGGCAGCATCCCCGCGCTTGAGAAGCTGATCGGCTTCGCTGC
Source organism: Phycisphaerales bacterium (assembly GCA_019747615.1). The sequence goes on along the minus strand of JAIEQQ010000493.1, from coordinate 2,767 downwards.
GCAGCGTCAGCGGCTGCTCTCGCACAACATCGCGAACATCTCGACGCCGGACTTTCGGCAGATGGATGTCTCGGTGAAGGGGTTTCAGGGCGCGCTGCGGCAGGCGATCCTGGAGCGGCGTGAGCGGACGGGCGGGCAGGCGGGGGAGTTGAACATTCAAGAGACGCGTGAGATCGCGATCGGCCCTGGGGGCCGGTTGATTTTGCGCCCGCGCACGAATGGGACGGGGATTCTTGCGCACGATCGGAACAATCGGGATCTGGAAACGCTGATGAAGGACCTGGTGGAGAACGCCGCGACTTTTCGGTTGGCTTCTGATTTGCTGAAGTCCCGCATGGACCTGATCCGCGCGGCGATTTCTGAGCGGGTGTGATTGGGAAGTGGCGAAGTGGCGAAGTGGCAGAGTGGAGCTTCAGCTGTGTACGGATCGCTGGACATTTCGACGTCGGGCATGATCGCCCAGCGCACGCGGCTGGACGTTGCCTCCGCGAATCTGGCGAATGCCGACACGCTGCTGGATTCCAGCGGGCGGCTGAACCCGTGGCAGGCGCGGCGCGTGATGTTCGCGCCGGCGAGCCGCGACGGCAGCGCGCTGGGTGTTCGTGTTGCGAAGATTGAGGTTGATCGGTCGCCGTCGCCGCCGGGGGAGTTTGATCCCAATAGCCCGTACGCGTTTAAGGATGGGCCGCTGGCGGGGTATGTTGCGAGGACGAACGTCGATTCGATCCGCGAGAATGTCAACGCGCTCGAGGCGGTGCGGGCGTACGAGGCGAACGTGATGGCGGCCGAGGCGAGCAAGGCGATCTTCGCGGCGACGTTGCGGCTGATCGCGTGAGCGGGTGTATTCGTGCGGCTGATTGAACGGATCTGGACGCCTCGCGGAGCGGGCGATGATGCAAGAGTCGGCGGTGCGTCGGAGGACGCGATCGCGAGGGCAGTTTTCGAGGTATAGTCATTCATGTCCGACCCTCTTGGTCTGGTCAACTCGGGAATCAACGCGTCGGATCGGGCGGGCCTGCCCGGCGCGAGCACGCAGAGCGTGAAGGTGAACGCGTCGGGCGAGACGTTCAAGGACGCCCTGATGCAGAACCTCGAAAAGCTGAACGAGGCCCAGCAGGAAGCCACGGCGGCGGCCGAAGACCTGGCGACCGGTCAGCGCACCGACGTTGAGAACGTGCTTCTGGCGACGCAGAAGGCCGACCAGGCGTTCCGCATGGCGCTGGCGCTGCGGAACAAGGTGCAGGCGGCGTTCGACGAGCTGAAGCAAGTACGAATCTGAAAGAGCTCTCGCGTGAGCTGGCCATTGGAGGGCCGGGTCGCGGCCGAGGGCGGTGCGTGGCCGTTGCGATGAGCATCGTCGGCGATGGTCGTCGCGCGGGGGGCGTCTTGCGGTCAGGCGGCGGGTGAGGGCGCGGGGTGAGATCGAGCGAAACTTGCGCGATGGACGGCGATCATGCGAGTGCGTGCGGAAGAGTCTGCGCGATCGTGCGGCCGGTGCTCAAGTCTCGAACACCGTCGAGCCGACTCTAAGGACGTCGTTCGGCGCGGGTGTTCATCCTGCGACGAAACGGCGGCGCGAGGATCGCGTCACGCACGGACAGGAGGTCGCTGATGGGTCGGCTCAAAGCCGCCTTGGGCTCAATCAACACGCAGTTCGGCTCGCTGCCGCTGGTGGCGAAGCTGTTGTTCTTCTCGCTGGGCGTCATCGTGGTGATGGTGCTGCTGCTGGTGGTGACGCAGTCATCCAAGAGCACGTATGTGGAGCTGATGCCGGGGGCATCGCCCGCGGAGCAGGCGGCGGCGAAGGCAACGCTCGACACGTACGGCATCAAGTACAGCCCGGAGAACGGCAAGATCATGGTGCGGGCAGAGGAGCGGCACCAGGCGCTGGGCCTGCTGGGTGCTGAGGGGAAGCTCCCGCAGAACACGCAGTTCATGTTCGCGACGCTCTTGCAGCAGAACAACTGGATGGACTCGCGATCGCAGGGCGAGTACAAGCAGAACGTCGCGTTGCAGAACGAGCTGCAGATGGTCATCTCGAACTTCCGCGGGGTCGAGCGGGCGACGGTGATGATCGACGTGCCGGAGCCGATGGGCCTGGGCATGACGTATCGCAAGCCGACGGCGTCGGTGAGTGTGACGATGAAGGGCGGGAAGGTGCTTGATCGCGACATGGTCGACGCGATCGCGGCGATGGTGTCCGGGGCGCGGGCCGGGCTGGCGATCACGGATGTCAAGGTGATCGATGCGACGACGGGGCGCCAGTTCGCCGCGAGGTCGGCGGGTGATTTGCGATCGGGTGATTACGTTGAGCATGTCGCGAAGATTGAGGAGCGGGTGCAGGCGAAGTTGCTGGACTCGCTGGGCTATATCCGCGGGGTGATCATCGCGGTCAGTGCGCAGGCGGACGTGACGCGGAGGAACAGCGTCACCAGCAAGGTGCTGCCGATCGGCGAGGGCTCGCTGCGCACGCCGAAGCGCGAATCGACGACGAACACGAACGACACGCAGGGCGGTCAGGGCGCTGAGCCGGGTCTGGCGAGCAATACCGGCGCGGACATCAATCGCGCTGGGGGATCGCCGGGCAGTCGCTCGACGAGTGAGATGACCGAGACGGACTTTCAGTTGGTGCCGGGGTCAATGAAGGAGGAGGTCTTTGATTCGCGTGGGATGCCGACGAAGGTGAACGTGATGATCAGCCTGCCGCGCGAGTATGTGGTGGCGCTCATCAAGCAGGACAAGGCGAGTGCTGCACCGGCGGCCGGAG
>JAIEQQ010000460.1 GCA_019747615.1 Phycisphaerales bacterium | reverse complement strand
AAGTACTCGCTGACGCCCCTGATCTTCGGCACGCTCAAGGCCACGATCTACGCGATGCTCTTCGCGGCTCCCATCGCGATCTTCGCCGCGATCTACACCTCTGAGATCCTGCACCACAAGGTCCGCAACACCGTCAAGCCGGTGATCGAGATGATGGCCTCGCTGCCGAGTGTCGTGCTCGGGTTCATCGCCGCCATGGTCATCGCGCCGTTTGCCAGAGACGTACTGCCCGCGGTCCTCATGGCGTTCTTCACCGTGCCGGTCGGGGCCCTGACCGCGGCGTATCTATGGCAACTGGTTCCAACGCGAATCACCGCGGCGCTCAGCAGCATGAGGCACCTGGCCATGGTCGCGCTGGTCATGGGCGCGACGGTCACCGCCACCTACACGCTGTCCGGCCCGCTTGAGCGGGCGCTGTTCACTCCGAGCGATTCGGATGTGCTCGTTCTCGCGGGCTCAACGAGCGAAGTCCCGCGTTCGGAGTGGCCCGCATCCCTGCGCGACTCCGCCACGCTGACGCCCGATGACGCCCGACTCGCACGCCACGAAGGCTTCTACGTCTTGCAGGGCAAGCTCGTCCGCGCTGCCGGCAGTGTCACCGATGCAGGTCCGGCCAAGATCATCGCACAGGAGAACCTCGCCGAGGCCGACATCCGGCGATGGCTCGATGGCAGCATCGGCACCTCGTGGTCGGGCTGGTTCTTGCTGATGACGCCCACCGCGTTCATCCTGATCACGCTGCTGCGGCAGCGGTTTGTTGATGAGCTGCTGACGCGGAACGCCTCGGTGCGCGTGGGCACGAAAGCCGCGGCGATGCAGCTCGCAAAGTTCACCATCACCGTCGTCGCGTCGATCGCGATGGCCACGGCGCTGGCCGGCTTCCTCAGCGGCATCGGCTTGGACGCACGCGACTCGATCTTCGGGTCATACTCGCAGCGCAACACCCTCGTCGTCGCGATCGTGATGGGCTTCGCGATCATCCCGATCATCTACACGATCAGCGAGGATGCGCTCTCGGCGGTTCCTGGCTCGCTGCGGTCGGCGTCTCTGGGCTGCGGCGCGACGCGCTGGCAGACCGCCATCCGCGTCGTCTTGCCCATTGCCGGCTCCGGCATTTTCTCCGCGTGCATGATCGGCCTCGGACGCGCCGCCGGTGAGACCATGATCGTGCTCATGGCCACAGGCAACACGCCGATGATGGACCTCAACATCTTCTCCGGCTTCCGCACCCTCGCGGCGAACATCGCGGTGGAACTGCCCGAAGCCGCGAAAGACTCGACGCACTACCGCGTGCTCTTCCTCGGCGCTCTCTGCCTCTTTGCCCTCACCTTTGTCGTGAACACCATCGCCGAAGTCATTCGACAACGCTTCCGCAAGCGATCCGCGGCGTTGTAATCGACCTCCTCGTTCGTGTCCCTGCCTCGTACCGACCGGATTGACGAACTATGGCCGACCCGCTCGCCAACCCGACGCCCAGCAGCCCGCCGATGTCCGGGCGCACGCGCGCCACGCCGCTGCACGCCCGAGGCGAGCCGATGGTGTGGCTCACCGGCGCCGCCCTGGTGCTCTGCGTCGTGATGATCATCACGCTGCTGAGCCTTGTGCTGTACAACGGCGGCGCCGCGTTCTGGCCCCGGCCAATCGAGCGTGTGACGTACACCACGCCCGATGGTGCGACCAAGGCGGCGATGGGCATTCGGATGACCGAAGAGGCCTACGACGCATCAGCCACCGAGCGAGCCGCAGTCGCGGCGTTGAAAGCCTCCGGCAAGCTGCCCGAAGGCGCTGTGAACGCCAAGGGCGATCTGCTCCGTCGGCTGTATCGAATCGGTAATCGCGAAGTGGGGGGGCAGTCGTTCGTCTGGCTGCCGGTATATCAGATCGGCAGCAGCGCCACGCCCGCCGAAGCGGTCATGCTTGAGCGGCGCGAGTGGGGCCCGTGGTTTGGCACGCCGTCGGGCATTCAGGTCCGGTCAACGTCGATCGTGGGCGGCACGCCCGAGTCGATCGTCAAGACCGCGACCGATGCCGACGAGTTCGGCCCGGTGAAGATCGATCGGCGCGTCGTCAAGACGCAGGATGATGGCAAACTCGTCGTCGAAGAGTCGCGCCTCATCGGCGGGAGCGATCCGGCCAAGGCGATGGCGGCGTTCGACAAGTACTGGCCGCTGGCGCTCAAGCGTGCCGATGAGATCGAGCGGCTGAATCGCGTCGAGGTTGGTCGGGTGAACCATGAGATCGAGTCGATCCGCCTCCGCGTCAAGCAGGCGGCGCTGGAACTGGAGCGGGCCGAGCGCGCACTGGACGCTAAGGCCGTCGTTTCTCCGCTGTTAATCTGGGGGTTCAGCCTCTTCGTGCTCGCGGGGTCAATCGCGGGGTTGTACTTCCTCCGCACGCCGCCGGCCGCGGCGGGATTCGTCGCCCAAGTGAGCCCTGTCCGCACCGCTTTCCGCACCGCGTGCTTCGTCGTCGCGCTCATGAGCGCGATCTTCGCCTGGGTCGAGCGCCCGACATCGGCATCGCGTGCAACCCCTGAGATGGTCGCGCAGCTCAAGAAGAACTTCGAGTCCCTGAAGGTCAGCGCTGACGAAGAACGCGGCCGCCTCGAGAAGTCATACATCGAGATCGCCGGCCTTACCGCACGCCTGGACGACGAGGATCGCCAGGTCCGCGCCATCTTCATCGAGGCCGCCAGCGGGCGATTCGCGCCGATCCGCCAGACCGATCCCGGCGAGCCGATGCGGCTGTCTCAGGTCATCCGCGCCGTGCAGCCCAATGAGATGTCGCTCGGTGAGAAGTTCGGCGTATACGTCTCGCGTTGGAACGAGTTCGTGTTCGGCGAGCCGCGTGAGGCCAACACCGAAGGTGGCATCTTCCCGGTCATCTTCGGCACGGTGCTGCTGACGATCCTGCTCAGCGTGCTCGTCGTGCCGCTGGGTGTGATCGCCGCGATCTATCTGCGCGAGTACGCCAAGCAGGGCCCGCTCACCAGCGCAATCCGCATCGCGATCAACAACCTCGCCGGTGTGCCGTCGATCGTCTACGGAGTCTTCGGCCTCGGATTCTTCTGTTACACCGTCGGCGCGTACGTCGACAAAGGCTCGGGCATCACGCTGACGGACAACGCATCGCTCCTGGGCTTTGAGCTGCCGGTGCCGGCCATGATTGCGTGGTGGGCGGCGTTCGGCATGCTCGTCGTGCTCGTCTTCGGCGGCGTTTTCTTTGGCCTCTTTGCCAAACCACGCCCGGGCCAGCAGCCGACCGAGCTGCAGGGCTGGGTGGCCAAGTTCGGCATCCTGGCGTGGGTCGGCGTTGCGGTCGTCATCGCGCTGCTGATCGCCACCACGCCGTACTTCAACGGGTTCTTCGAGGCCCACGCGCCATCTCCAAAGTTCGCCGCCAAGGGCATGCTCTGGTCGGCCCTCACGCTCTCGCTGCTCACCTTGCCGGTGGTGGTCGTCGCGACCGAAGAAGCGATCGCCGCGGTCCCGCGTTCAATGCGTGAGGGATCAGTCGGCTGCGGCGCCAGCAAGTGGCAGACGATCCAGCGGATCGTGCTGCCTCGCGCGATGCCGGGCATCATGACCGGCGCGATCCTGGCGATGGCCCGCGGCGCTGGTGAGGTTGCGCCGCTCATGCTCGTCGGTGCCGTGAAGCTGGCCCCCGAGAACGCCCTGACAGCACAGTGGCCATTCCTGCACCTTGATCGATCGTTCATGCACCTGGGCTTCCACATCTACGACGTCGGCTTCCAGTCGCCGGATTCTGAGGCCGCCAAGCCGATCGTGTGGTGCACAACGCTGCTGTTGATCGTGGTCGTGGTGACCATGAACACCGCCGCGGTGCGGATCCGCTCCTCGCTCCGAAAGAAGTTCCACGGCGAATCATTCTGACCCGACCTCTCGACGGGGCATGTACCATGACCACCTCAACCGGAAAGCCGCCGCTCGCCATGACTGTCCAAAGCACGCCGACATCCAGCAGCGAAGCACCCGTCAAAGCCCCGGCGGTGACCGTCGATCCGAGCGTTGAGACGTCCGGCCCGATGTCCAGCAGCGCGTTTGCCGATTGCATCCGCGCTGGCCAGGGCTTTGCAAGCCGCACGCACGACGCTCTGCGGCAAGAAGACCACATCATCCACGTCAACGATTTCAACCTCTTCTACGGCAAGGCCCGCGCGCTCTACGACATCAACATGTCCTTCCCTCGCGGCAAGGTCACCTCGCTCATCGGCCCCTCCGGCTGCGGCAAGTCAACACTCCTGCGCTCCATTAACCGCCTCAACGACCTGATCGACTCGGTCCGCTGCACCGGCGAGATGACCCTGAACTCGTCGTCGGTCTACGCCCCGAGCGTTGACGTGATCGAGATCCGCAAACGCATTGGCATGGTCTTCCAGAAGTCCAACCCGTTCCCGATGTCGATCTTTGAGAACGTGGTGTACTCGCTGCGAATCGATGGCGAGAGCCGCAAGAGTGTGCTGCAGGACGCGTGCGAGAAGGCCCTCAGATCCGCCGCGCTTTGGAACGAGGTCAAAGACCGGCTGAAGGAATCGGCGCTGGGCATGTCCGGCGGTCAGCAACAGCGTCTGTGCATCGCCCGCGCCATCGCGGCCGAGCCCGAGATCCTGCTGATGGACGAGCCCTGCAGCGCGCTGGACCCGATCGCAACGCTGAAGATCGAGGAGTTCGTCCGCGCCATCGCCGGGCGCATCACCGTGGTCATCGTGACGCACAACATGCACCAAGCGGCCCGCTGCTCCAACTACACCGCCTTCATGTACATGGGCCGCCTCGTCGAATACGGCCCGACCGCCGACATCTTCCAGAACCCACAGCTTCCAGAGACCGAGCAGTATGTGACCGGTCGATTTGGGTGAATGGGGGCTGAAGGGACCGAGGGATCAAGGGATCAAGGGAGCCCCGTGCGCAAGCACGGAATGGCGTTCGTCGGAGCCGCGGGCGCAAGCACGCGGACGCAAGCGGCACACTCTCGCAAAGCTGTCGCGACGCGACGCCAGACCGCCCCGTCTGTCGATTCAGCCGTCAGTTCGTTCGCAACAAACCTCCGGAGTCACGCTTCAACACCGCTCAGCAGGTACTTGCGCGATCGCGATGGTCATTCAACGCCCCGGGTGCGACTCGAACGCACGACCTGCCGCTTAGAAGGCGGCTGCTCTATCCAGCTGAGCTACCGGGACCGGGCAAAGAAGTGTAACGCGAACATAAACGTGAAAAGGAGCGGGTGGTTGCGTCGGAATTCTCTCCGCCCTGCCGACGCGTCGGGGTTCACGGCGTCGGCGCGGGCGGCGTCGTGGCACGCGATGCCGGGGTTCTAGCCGTCGCGTTCCACCCCGGCTCACCGACGACCTCCGCGATCCAGAGCTGCGAACTCGGGCGTTGCTCGCCCTCGAGCTTCGGGCCGCGTTGGCTGGTCCACATCATCAGCGTGCCATCAGCGCTGAATGCGGGCAGGCCGTCGAAGCCGGTGGCGCTGGTGATACGTACGCGGGGCCAGTCCTTCGCCGGCGTGGCGAGAGCGGGGGGCGTCGCGGCGGCCTCGGGCTTTACCGCCGGAGCCGCGTCCTTGCCCTCACCGGCCGCGGCCGGCGTCTTGGCCGGGAACAGCGCCTGATCGACCTTGATCGCGAACACCTCGTAGTTCGCATGCGAAACCGCGGAGCTTGCGAAGACGAGATAGCCGCCAGTGGGGT
>JAIEQQ010000469.1 GCA_019747615.1 Phycisphaerales bacterium | reverse complement strand
GCTTGTCAGGCTCGCGCTCGTCGACACCACCTCGTCCGCGTCGCGCCGCGCCCGCTGCGCCGCATCGAGGAACTCGGTGACATCCGGGATCTGGCCCGCGACATGAGCCGCGGCCCACAGCCCCGCCCGCTTCCGCAGCGGGCGATGATCGGCCATCAGCTTCAGCACCGCCCGCTGGCCCTGCTCGAGCAGCGCCGCCTGCCTCGTCGCTCGCCCGAGCTGGATCATCGCGCGAGCCGCAGAGCCAACGACACGATGATGCTCGTCCGAGAGCAGACCGATCAGCAGCGGCGCTGTCAGCGGCGTGCCGGGAGCGCCGGGCAACGCGCGGCGGGCTCGCCGCGCAATCGCCTCGACTGCGTTGGACCGGACTCGCGCGTCGGGGTCCTCAAGCAGCGCTCGCAACAGCGCGTCTGCGCCCACATCACTCACATGCCCCAGCGCCGCCGCGGCGGCCGAGAGTGCCCGAAGCGGGCGGCCCGATCGTGACTCTTCCGGAGGCTCGATCGGCATCACCGGCTGCGTCGCACCAACCCCGTTGCGGACAAAGTCCATCAGCTCGGTCGCCCGCGATTGCGCGCGCCCCGTCCGCGTGATCTCGATGATCCGCGCCGCGTCCGACGCGTCGCTCGCCGGGGCGCCATTGAGCGCCGGCGAGACCGCCAGCCCCGCCACAACGCCGTCTCTGGCCAGCGCCGCGCTGCCGATATCGCGGACGCTGGCGTGTGGGCTGCGGAGCAGCGAGAGTGCCAGCCGCTGGCGCGCCGGCGCTTCCAGCGCACCACGCGTGGTCGTCGCGAGCATCGACAGCGCGCTGTGGCGCGCTACGCGCGAGTCAGGATCGAAGACATAGTCCGATTCGCAGCTCAGCGGCAGCGACGATGTCGCCGCAGCGATCGAAGCCCCAAGCCTGACCAGCGTCGAATCATCAAGCAATCGCCCGGCCAGCAGCGAATCGCGCTGGTGCAGCGGCGCGGGCGCCAGCCGCGCCAGCCGCACCGCACCGAGGCGCGCCGGCAGATCGCAGCGATCGACCACCGCCTGCTCCGGCGTGAGCATCGATTTCGGGCGGTCGCGCCGATCCGCCGCGGGCGATGGCGCCGCGTGCACGCCGGGCAGGGCCTTGAGCACGCGAGCCCGCGCGGGGTTCAGCAGCAGGTGGGCCGACCGCAGGAACCACGCAACGGAATCGCCCGGAAGCGGCGCAGTAATGCGGACGACGCACGCAGTGCGGAGCGAGCGCGTCGTCATCCACCGCCACGCCGCGGCCCCGGCGCTCGGATCAGCGCTGCGCCGCAGATGGGCGCGAACGACCATGCTCGCCGGGTGCGTCTCGTCGGAGAGCCAAGGGACACCGGAGCACGCCGCGGCCCACGCGCCGGGCCACAGCGCTGCGCATCGCGCCAGCGCCTCGATCACACCCTCGGCGCGATGCGCATCGAACCGCTCCGCGCCAACGAGTAGGGCGCTCAGCAGAGCCTGACGCGCCCCGTGATCAAGGTCCGGCGTCCGCGACAGCTCAACGAACGCCCGCGCCGAGGCCTCGCGCGCACCGGCGCCATCGAGCTGGAGCGCCGTCAGCAGGATGCCCGCGTGTTCGCATAGCGCTCGCTCGCCGATGAGCGCACACGCGCCGACAAAGTCCGCCGCGTGCCGCGCCCCATCGATCAGCGTCAACACGCCCGGAAGGATCGGGCGCACCAGTTCCCACGCCTCATCTCGGCGCGCCGGCTCCAAGTGATGCCACGCGCACACCAGCGCCACGGCACTGGTCGGCGGCCCCGACGCCTTCAGAAATCGCACGCGCACGCCAAGCACTCGTCGATGGCCGCTGGAGCTGGCCCGCAGGTCCGTGATCCACGAGCGCACGTCGGCATCGGTCGGCGTCGGCGCATCGGCGGCATCAGCGCCAGGCGGGTTGACCATCGGCCCTGTTCGATTGGCAGATGCATGCGCCGCGGGCACTGACGAGGCCGATAATGCGGCCGCGGCGCGGCCGGCTCGATCCGAGGCACCGCCAGTCTTCCCAGCACCAGATTCATCCGCTCCGCGCCGTGGCATACTCCCGGATTGATCGGAGATTCGCGCCGGATCGCATGATCGGACGCGCAATCTTTGCGATGGCGCAGCGCAAGAAACACGATGTTGTACACCACAACCGACATTCCACTATTTGTTGTGGTTTTGCAGCCCGTGCCAGATTTGTCGGTATGATAGGGTCTTTACCGATGTTTGATAATTCAAATGACAGGGTTTCACGCGACGGTTAGCATCTCGACCGCTCCCAAGACGCCAGGCGACGTCGTATGAAGCGGCCTGACCGAGCCCGATCGAGGGGAACACCTCGATCCCTGGAAGTGCATCATGAACGTTTCGACCAAAGCCGCGCCCGCCCAAGTTCACACCCTCGTGCTTTACCATAAAGCGCTCCACCCGGAGCTCTTTCAGGTCAAGGCCCGACGTGTGGTCTCTCACATCGGCTACGAGCTCGAAGCATGGCTCATGCACGGCTCGCACATGCTGCGGCTCCAACAGCGCAGCGGCTGCGTGTGTGAGCTGGTCACCGACAAAGAGGGCGGCGTGCCGACCAGCGGCGTGCTGGCGACCTTCCCGTGTTTGGGCGAGCGGGACTTTGAGCAGGAAATCAAGGAAGAGCGGCTCAACTACATCACCACGATGCAGACCGAGACGCTGAGCGAAAACCTGTATCGCGCGACCTACGCGGAGATGCTGGCGCTGGCGGACGAGACCGACGGGCTCGCGGTGCAGTGGCGCGATGAGGCCGGCGGCAAGAACCTTTCGATGCTGGACATCGAGCGCATGGCCCGCGAGGTGCATATTCACAGCTATCACCTGTTCGCGGCCACGGGGCTGGTGCTGCGGACGCAGTCGATCTTTGAACTGAAGAAGTAACCGTCGCGGGTGCGGCGTGTGGGGCGGACGGCGCGGGAGCTTCACAACGCATCCGTGTGAGCCGCGGCGGGGGCCGGGTGGTGTGGAACATCCGTGGAGAGTTGATGGCGTCCGGGCATTCGGGCGTGTGTCGCCGCGCTTGGTGCGTTGCGGTTGGCCCGATGGGCTCGATCGCGGCCCGCTTCTGATTTGCCGGTCTTGAGCGTAGATTTCTTGATTCTGAGCATGATTTCGCCATCGCAAGCGCTTCACGCCGCAGCCGCATTGATGCTCGACGTCAGCACGCTCGCGTTTTGATCGGGCGGTGAATTGCTGGGTGCTCGGGTGTGGCCACGATTGCCGCGGCCGCTGAATGTCCGTGTGAACAACGAGGTGGAAAACTCATCGCGGCCGACTGGATTCGGGTCATGACTCAGGTCGCGACGTGCCCGGCCGTGGTGCCCGCGATGGCTGGCAGGCCGGGCACCAGACTGTGGTTCGCTGGGCAATCAATCGCGACTTCAGGGGCGTCGAGCAGCGGATGCACGGCTCGCCCGCGCGGCCGTAGACCGCGTGCTCCAGCGCGAACGACCCAGACTCGCCGGAGGCATTGACGTAATCGCGGAGCGAGCTGCCGCCTTGGGTGATCGCGCGGGCGAGGATGGTGTGAATGCTCGCCGCGAGGCGGGCGAAGTCCTCGGAGCGCAGGCGATGACACTTCGTTGCCGGGTTGATGCGCGATGCGAAGAGCGATTCATCCGCGTAGATGTTGCCGACACCGGCCAGCGCCCGCTGATCCAGCAGCGCCGCCTTGATCGCGCGCCGCCCGCCACCGTTGCACACGGCGCGCTGAAGATCTTCCGGCGTGATCGTCAGCGCGTCCGGACCGAGCGCGCTGAGGCGGCGCGACTCGAACTCTGCGAGCGAGGCATGCGTGAAGAGGCCGCCGAAGCGGCGCGGGTCGCGGAAGATCAGGCGCTGGCCAGAATCGAGCTGCCACTCGGCGTGGATGTGCTTGGGGTTCACGGGCGCGGTGTCTTTGGCGAGGACAAGCAGTTGGCCGGACATGCCGAGGTGAACGGCGAGCACTTGCCCGGATGCTGCGTGAATCGAGAGCAACTTGCCCCGGCGATGGAGCGTGGCGATGCGGTGATCTTCAAAAAGCGCCTCGCTCGATGGGTCGCCCTCGACGATATCCGCGCGATGCAGGATCGCACGCGTAACCGTGCGCCCGATCAGGTGCGGGATCAGCGAGAGACGCACGGATTCGACCTCGGGCAGTTCTGGCACGGGCGCAGCGTATGGGCGAAGTTGATTCGAGGAATCGTGCCCGGTGGGGTCTTCGTGCTGATGGGAGTCTGGATCGCGGAGGAACGGAGGGGAGCGGAGAGGAGAGGAGCAGGCACTGGGCTGGGCACTGGGCATTGGGGGATCGGCGTTGTAATCTCGGATAGGCTCGTGACATGGGTGAGGAACAGCCGCGGGTTGAGGTGGCGGAATCGGAGCAGCGCGAAGTCGCGGCGTTTGTCGCGGCGCGCGATGTGATGTGCCCGGCATGCGAGCACAACCTGCGAGGGTCGGCGGGGGTGAAGTGTCCGGAGTGTGGGGTGGCGCTCCGGCTCGAAGTCCGCGCCGATCCGTTGCCGGCGCGGAGTTGGTGGGTCGCGGCGGTGTTGACGTGGGTGGCGGTGATGGCGTTCGCACAGGGCGGCCGCGGGCTTTACTCGCTTGTGACGCAGTTCCAGCCATTACCGTCGACGACTTGGCTCGTGTGGATGCTGTTCATAGGTCCAACGACCGTTCAGCTGGGAATCGGCCTTGGCGGCTCCGTTGCGTCCTTTCTCGCGTGGCGGGCGTGGCGGCGGAAAGACCGCTACGCACTGGGTGTGGCCTCTGGTCGCGCGGTGATGCTCTTGGCTCTCGCGGGGCTTTCTTGGGTTCCAACTGTGCTCTTCTACGTGTTCCGTTGACGCGAGTCTCGCCTGCCGCGCAATTCACAACCTTCGCCCCACTTCCCTCGTATGTCTCAAGGCAGGACAGCCGATAAACCCAAGGCGCACCGAGGGCTCGCCACACCGGCGCGCGGGAGGATTCGCCATGCCCGTGACTCCAAGCACCGATCTCTCCCCAGAACTCCTGGGCCACATGCTCGCCATCAAGGCCAAGGCCCAGGAATACGGCCTGGACTTCTTCGAAGTCATCTTCGAAGTCCTGCCCTTTGACATGATGAACCAGATCGCGGCCTACGGCGGCTTCCCCGTCCGCTACCCGCACTGGCGCTTCGGCATGGAGTACGAAAAACTCTCCAAGCGCGACGCCTACGGCCTCGGGCGCATCTACGAGATGGTCATCAACACCGACCCGGTGTACGCGTACCTGCAAGAGTCCAACGGCGTCACCGATCAGAAACTCGTGATGTCGCACGTCTACGGGCACGCGGACTTCTTCAAGAACAACGCGTGGTTCAGCAAGACCAACCGCAAGATGCTCGACGAGATGGCCAACCACTCCACGCGCGTGCGCCGCTACATCGATCAGCACGGCAGCGATGTCGTCGAGCACTTCATCGACGCCTGCCTCAGCCTCGAGAGCCTCATCGACACGCACTCGCAGTTTGTGCGGCGCGACGACGCGCACGCTGGGCCCGGCGCCGGCGGGCGCTCGGAGTACACCCCCGAGCGGTTCCCGGCTAAGGACTACATGGAGCCGTACATCAACCCGCAGGGGGTGCTCAGTCGCCAGAAGGCCGAGCACATGGAGCGCGCGCGGGCGGCGCGCGGGCGTGTGCCGGAGCGACCGGATCGCGACGTGCT
>JAIEQQ010000172.1 GCA_019747615.1 Phycisphaerales bacterium | reverse complement strand
CGTGAGCCTGAGCGATGAGCCGGTTCACGCGATCCTGATCGTCGCGATGCTCGATCATCTCCGCGAGGATCTTCGCGGCGTCGCGCGAGAGCTCGGCGACACTGTGGGCGTTGCGTTGCAGGTCGGCCAGGCGGTTCAGGAGCTTCTTAGCGCGTGGCGAGTCTGCGCTCGGGTGTGAGGCGGTGGCGAGGCTCGGCGTAGGCGCGGCTGTTGAGGGGGCGGGAAGGCCGCGCGTGAGCTCGGTGGTCAGCGGTGTCTCGGGCGTGTGGCGCTGGAGCGCGTCGGCCAGGGACATGATGCGCGTGTGAAGCTTGGCGACGCCGCCCTCGCTGGCATCGATCACGGTGAGCCCGGCCTCGGTGTCGCGCTTGAAGTCGCGCTGGAACTGCATGAGGTACGAGTCCATCTGCTCGTCGCTGTAGATCTCTCGCCCCAGCACGTCGGTGCGCTTGCGCAGGTGCGAGCGGTGGCGCGCGATACGCTGCCACTCGTGGTTCTCCAGCGTGTTGATCTCGCCGATCTCGCCGGCCCAGACATCATGAATCGCGGCCCCGGGTGCGTAGTACTGGCCGTCGGTGAAGCCGAGGTCCTGGCCAATGAGGATGGCCGGGTCGCATCCCAGCCAACGAGCCAGTTCGTAGCAGAGGTGCGCGACGGTTGCGCCCTGACGGACGATGCCCATCGGGCGCGACAGGTCCTTGCCGATGATCTCGTCCAGCCATGTGTCGGCGGTGCAGCGGATGACGCCGGGGAAGGCGCTGGTGACCGCGGGGTTTACTTTCGGCTCGACGACCAGCGTGACACCCTGGACATCCTGCGCCGAGAGGCCCTCGTAGAACCGGGCGCTGATCTCGTGATAGTCCAGCGCGCAGACGAAGTGCGGCTTGATCCCCGCGCGGAGCAGCGGCTTGAGCACCGTCTGGACCGCGATGATCACGATGCGCTCA
Organism: Phycisphaerales bacterium; assembly: GCA_019747615.1. The sequence continues at coordinate 4,679 of JAIEQQ010000172.1, read as the reverse complement.
CGCACCGCCGGATCGCGCAGCAGGTGCATGTTCCGCTTCAGCGATGGCCCGGCCGAGACGACGATCGCCGGGCGACCGGCGCAGACGCCCTTCAGATCGTCGATCCCCGCGCCCAGCGTGTAATGGTCCAGGTTCTGCGCGAGATTGCGCAGCGTTGTCTGCGTCTGCACCATCGTGGTGGCGACGGTGGTCTGCACCGATTGCATCACGCGGGCCAGCAGGCCAAGGAAGCGGGACGAGTCCTCGCCTAGGCGCGTGGCGCTGGGCGGATGCTCCAGCGTGGCCACGCCCATGGCCAGCGTGGTCTCGATCGGCTGGAGGATCTCGCTGAGGTCTGATTCGTTGCTGGCGTCGGTGATGAGCAGGAGATTGGTCTGCCGTATCCACTCGCTGTGATCGACGCGCTCAAGCACCGCGTGCAGCAGCGCAACGTCGGGCTCGTAGACGATGATCACGCCGGAGTGCTTCATGCGCCGGGCCAGCTCGGCGACGTGGTAGCCCATGCCGAAGCCGGTGATGACGACGCTGGCGCTGCGCGTGATGTCCACGCGATCGGCCAGCTTCGTCGCTTCGCTCAGCGGGTGGCGCTTGCTGGCCAGGGCGCGATGTACGAGGCCAGAGAGGGTGAACTCGCCGATGGAGGCGCTCAGGACGTGCTCTTGGGTGTCCACAAAGTCCACGTCGGTGCGGGCCGGCGTCTGGCTGATCGCCTTCGCGGCTCGGGGCGAGCAGAGCGCCAGCGCCGCCAAGTTGGCGCTGAGCGTGCTGGTGGTCGTGGTCGTCGTCATGGCGATCCCTTGGTTCGTGTGACGGCGGCGGGGGAGGCGGGGGCGAGGGTCGGGCGCGGCGGGTCGGTGGTGGCGCGCCCGGCCAGCGCGCTTCGACACCCCGGGGCTTCAACGCCCGAGAACTGATCGGCGTTTGCCGGACCACAAGTTGAGCAACCTCGCGACGTCTCACACAAACCGTGCGTTGTTTTCATGTCCGCGAGTCGTATCGGAAACTGTTCGGTTCGTCGGGTCGTATCATCGGGTATCTCATGACACACCTCGCCGCACTGTGTTCAACCGCCCTCACGCTCGTTCACGCCAGCGCCGCCGCGGCGACCGGTCGGGGGGGTGGTGGGGGGCGGGGGGGGGGTCTCGGGCGGCTCCTTGGCGGCGGAGCGAGCCCCGCGCCGCTCGATGCGCCCTCGCAGCTCGAGGAGTACCTGCTGGTCTGGCCCTGGCCCTTGGCGGCGATCCTCATCGCCAGCGGGCTGGTCGGGTTCTTCCTGCTCAACCGCATGGGCAAGCCGGCGCGGGTCAGCGTCGGTGTACTGGCGCTCGGCGTCGGGCTGGGGATCGCGGTCATCGTGCTGGCCTCACGGGTGACGACGGCGCGCGAGGCCGTCATGTCGCGCACGCGAGAGTTCATCGCCGCCGCGGCGACCGCCGATCGCGCCGCCGCTGATCCGCTGCTGGCGCCCGACCTCGAACTCCGCGGCCTTGGCAGCGGACGCATCATCGATCGCGCCCGCCTGCTCACGATCATCGACTCAGACATGAAAACCCGCTGGGTCGTGAAGGAACACTCGATCGGCACGCTCCGCAGCATCATCGACGGCCCGAACACCGCCCGCTCACAGGTGGAAGTGCACGTGACACCCGAGCAGTTTCCGATGTCGATGAGCAGTTGGTGGCTGCTGCGCTGGCGGATGGATCCGAACGGGACGTGGCGGATCATGTCGATCGAGCCGCAGCAGATTGACGGGGTGAAGTCGCTCGGGAACTTCAGCCTCTAGACCGTTCGATCAAGCGTTGGATCAGCCGCGGCTGTGGACGCTACCATCGCTCGCCTCTCACTGGATCGTATTTTCACGGAGCTCTCATGCCGTTCACGCTTCGCCCCGACGAGGGCTACGACGTCGATATCGAGAAGGTTGATTACCTGTCCAAGCACATCGACACCGGCGAGCGCTGGGTGCTGAACTTCGGCCCGCAGCACCCGGCGACGCACACGACGCTGCGCGTGGTGCTGGAGTTGGACGGCGAGCGGGTGGTGCGTTGCACGCCGCACATCGGCTATCTGCACTCGGGCTTTGAGAAGCTCGCAGAGCACATGGATTACAACCAGTATGTGACGATCGTCAGCCGGATGGATTATCTCTCGCCGGTGTGCAACGACATCGCCTGGCACCACGCGGTGGAGCACCTGTTTGACGTCGAGATCACGCCGCGCTGCAAGGCGCTGCGGACGATCATGTTCGAGCTGGGGCGGATTCAGAATCACATGCTCTGCGTCGCGGCGGCGGGTCTTGACCTTGGCGCGATCACCGCATTCCTCTTGGGCTTCAACTGTCGTGAATCGATCTACGACGTCTGCGATTACGTCTCCGGCCAGCGCTACCACCCGGATTGGACGCGCGTTGGCGGGCTGATGCAGGACCTGATCGATGAGGACATGTTCAAGCGGCTTGTGAAGCGGGCGCTGGAAGACAGCCGCAAGGCCCTGGGCGATGTTGAGGGCCTGCTCAACCGCAACCGCATCTTCATGGACCGCACGCAGGGCATCGGCGTGCTGACAAAGGCCGAGGCGATCTCCTGGTCGCTGACCGGCCCGCTGGCCCGCGCCAGCGGCATCGCCCGCGATGTCCGCAAGGACAAGCCCTATCTCTGCTACGCCGACAACTGGGATAACAACGGTGCCCCGGCGGTCAAGTTCCAGGTGCCGATCATGACCGAGGGCGACACCTACGCGCGATACGTCATTCGCTGCGAGGAAGTGAAGCAGTCGATCAAGATCATCGAGCAGCTCATCGACAACATCCCCACCGGCCCGGTGGACACGCTGGCCGATGGCAAGATGGTCAAGCCCGACAAGTCGCAGGTCTACGGCTCCATCGAAGGCCTTATTCAGCACTTCGAGCTGATCATGAGCAACCGCGGCTGGAAGGCCCCGATCGCAGAGGCGTATTCGTGCGTCGAATCACCCAATGGCGAACTGGGCTACTACATCGTCGCCGATGGAGGGCCCCGCCCCTGGCGCGTCAAGGTGCGCCCGCCGGTCTTTGTCAACTACTCCACGATGGCCAAGATGACCGAGGGGCACATGGTCAGCGATGTCGTCGCGATCCTCGGCTCGATCAACGTCGTCGCGGCGGAACTGGACCGGTAGACATCGTGAACCCGGCGAGTCTCGCAATCGCGAGTCGGTCTCGCGGACGGCCGCGGGTTTCCGCGTTCGGATCTCGCGACTCAAGAAAGAACCACCCCGAAGCGAGGAGGCGTTTCGCTTCGGGGCGTTCGCAGGGGTTGGGGCTCGATTGGTCGGCGTCACAGGCACACCGGTCGATCACTCACACACAGAAGATGACATACGCGTCGCCGCCTTGCCAACGAACGCGTCGTCTTTCGGTCGGGAATGCGGTTACCGGGCGGCGGCTTTGTGGGTTGCAATGGTCAGGAAACCTGCCGCAACGAAGAACATCGGATATGCTGTAAGCGGCGGCGCAAGGCCGCGCTGCTGAAAGGGAGTTCGAGCATGTTCGCGGTGCTCTTTGAGCTGACGCCACGAGAAGGCCGCACGGCGGATTGCGCAAAGCTCTTGCGCGAGATGCGTCAGCAGGTTGAGAACGTCCACGGCTTCGAGTCTTCTGAAAGATTCGCCTCGCGATCGCCGCAGGGCCGGTTGCTCGTGGTCTCGTACTGGTCCGACGAACGCTCGATCGCGAACTATCGCGCCAATCAGGCCCACCACGGCACCCAGATCCAGGCCCGGCGCGAGCTGCTGGATGACTATCGCGTCGGTGTCGGGCGGATCATCAACGACGCGGGGGCGGTGACTCCACCGGCGCAGTTCGGTGATCCGCCGCCGCGACGCTATGTGGCCATCGGCGTGGGCTACGCCAACAAGTTCGACCAGATCACACCCGCAGCGTCGTGGTACGACAGCCTCTATGAACCCGGCAAGGCCCTGGCCCTGTCGCCCTGCACGCTGGAGTCGGCGCCGAGCTTGCTGGCGGAAATGAACCGTCGCGGCGCGCTGGATGGTCGCGTGATCGCGATCAGCCGCGACTATGGGATGTTCGATCGCGAAGACGCGCCGCAGTTTCTGCCGCCGATGGGCTGAGGGGGAGCCGTCAGCCGCCAGCTTTCAGCCGTCAGCAGGAAGGCAACCGGGGGCTCAGGCGGCGAGTCGGGAGTTGTCGCGAGGTCAGCTTGGTTCACGCCTCGCCACTCGCCAATCGTGACTTCCCCTAAACCTCGGGCTTCGGTGCGGGTTTCGGTGCGGGTCCGGCGTCGCCGGAGCCGAAGACTCCGTGGTCAAGGCTGAGTGGGCCGGGGCCGAGCATGGCCAGCGCGATGCCGGAGCAGATGAGCGAGACCTGCCAGAACCAACGCTGCCAGACCGGGACGCTGAAGAACTCGCCGGCTTCGCGCGAGGGCACGAGGTAGAGGAACGTCTTGCCCGCCTGGATCGCCGGGCCCAGCTCGGTCAGCCACATGGCCCCGAGCATGATGCTGAGGATGCCGACCGCGCTGACGCGGGTGAACAACCCGACGAGCAGCGCAGCGCCGCAGACGAACTCACCAAGAGCCGCGGCCCATGCGAAGTTCACTGGCCACGAGCCCGAACTGGCCCCGCTCGGCCCCAGCGCCATGCCGCCGGAGGCCGGGGGCGTGCTGGATTTCTTGAGC
>JAIEQQ010000508.1 GCA_019747615.1 Phycisphaerales bacterium | reverse complement strand
CCCCCTCCGCCGCGAAGCGCGGCACCTCCCCCGGTAGGAACCGGGGGAGGGTGGGAGACCTCACGCCCGCGGTCGCGGACGGCGCGCCGCGAGCACGCCCGCGCCCGCGAACGCCGCGGCGGCACCCGGCGCGGGGATAAAGAACGTCACACTGCCGCGATACTGATTCTGCGCATTGAGCGGCCCAAGAAAGAAAAACCGGTTCGAGAACGCGTCTAGCGACAGCGTCGTCGGCAGCGCCGAGGTGCTGCTGAACGCGTTGCCGGTCGGGTCGATGAGCACGACTCCCGTCGCCACCGGTGTACCGCCGAAGGTCAGGCCCACCGCAGTGTCGTACTGATCGCCGAACAGGCTCTGTCCGAGTGTGATCGAGCCGATCGGTGCGGTCGTCTGCGGCGGCAGCGGCAGTGCCAGCGTCGAGCTGCCGATCGTCAGTTGCATCTGACGAATCGCGCCGTTGAACACTCTCGGCTGCGTGCCGGTGCCGTTGGATGCCGATTCGAAGACGTACCGCATCGACCACGCCTGCCCGACCTGCACGCTCGGGAACGCGCTGGGAGGACTCCACGTCGGCCCGGGCGTCGTTGTTGTCGACGTGATCACGCCGCCGAACGTGAACTCGACCAGCGTTGCCCGCGCGGTCGATGAAATTCCAAGCGATGCGCACGCAACAGTCGCAGCCACGAACAGTTTGATCGTCTTCATCTGTGCAATCCTCCCAACGCGCCGAGAGAGCGGCACGCGATCGCAAGTATGCCGACGGCATGTCGGCGGTGCAAGCAAAAACCGCGGGAAGATCGAGAGTTTCACATCACACCATCGCCCGCACGCCATCGCTCCGCCTTCGGGCTATCCCACTCTCCCCCGCGCCCCGCGGGGGAGATGGCGAGTCTTCGAGCCAGAGGGGGCACGAAGACCCACGGCGATTGCTGTGATCACGAGTATCTCGACGTCCCGCCCCCTCCGCCGCGAAGCGCGGCACCTCCCCCGGTAGGAACCGGGGGAGGGTGGAAGGCACCCGCCTGTCGCCCGCCGAAAGCTGAAAGCTGCACGCTGAACGCTGATGGCTGGCGGCTGACGGCTCCTCAGCTCTTGTTCCCCACCGCCATCACATCGATGTGCTTGCCGCCGCGTTCTTTGCGGGCCGCTTCGATGATGCGCTCGGCGGTGCGGACGTTCGCCAGACCCGCGCGCGCGTCGATCTCCGGCCGGCGGTTATGACGCACCGCGTCCAGGAACGCCTTGATCTCTTCGACGATCGGCTCGCCCTCGTCCACCTGCAGCTCTTCGATCTTCACCAGCTCATGCCACTTCATGTTCGAGAGGTCCGCGCCATGGCGCAGGCTCTCGCGCACTTCGATCATCTGCTGCTCGTTGGCCAGGCGACGGATCATGGTGCCGGTCTTCCCGCCGTAGTCGATCTTGACGTACGCGTTCTCGCCGGTGATGCGGGTGATGCGCTCGGTCTTGAGCGCCAGTCGCGAGCAGGTGATGTTCGCCACGCACGTGCCGGTGGGCAGGTGCCATGTCAGTCGCGCGTTGCAGATGTCCTCGTGCTCGGTGATCACCGCGACGCCGCTGGCCTGCACCTCGTCGGGCTCGCGTCCGTCCATCAGCATGATCACCACGTCCAGGTCGTGGATCATCATGTCCATCACCACACTAGTATCCACGCTGCGGAACGTCATCGGGCTCACGCGGATGACCTCAATGAACCGCGGCACGATCGGGCTCGCGTCGCTCTGCTCTTTTCGCAGCGCCCGCATGATCGGATTGAACCGCTCGATGTGCCCGACCATCAGGATGCTGCCGCTGGTCTCCGCGGCTCGCTTGATCTTCTCCGCCTCGTTCACATCGCCCGCCAGCGGCTTCTCGACGAGGCACGCCACGCCGGCGTTCAGCAGCGGCACCGTGGATTCGACGTGATACGTCGTGGGCACCGCGACGCTGACCACATCAACGCCCGCCGCGATGAGCTGGCTCACATCGTGGAAGTAGCGGCAGCCGAACTGCTCGGCCAGCGCCTCAGCGCGCTCAGGGTTCGTATCCACCACGCCGACCAGCTCAGTCTCTTCAAGCTGCGCGTACACGCGCGCGTGATGGCGGCCCATCCGCCCGACACCGACCACGCCCGCACGAATCTTGCGGCCGGAAAAGTTCTTCGCTGCTCCCGAGACGCCGTTGCTTCCAGTCGCCATGTCAACCAACCTTTCGACACCGCCCCAGACTCTCCACGCGGCCGCTCAGGCACCGACCAGATACCCCGACGTGTTCGACAGCCAGCGCTCAACCGATGCCAATTCACCGCACGATTGCCGGTTGCCGATTCCCGATGGCCGTCGCCCAGTGCCTGATGCCCAATGCCCAGTGCCTCTGTTCTCCCAAACAATAAACCGTCGGCGCACGACTCGCTCGCGCGCCGACGGAGTATTTTCATCGTCCCGCATCGGGCCGCCGGATGTCCGGCGTGCCTCAAGCGAGCGTTACTTGGTCAGCGAGTCCAGCGCGGCTGCGAAGTCGCGCTCTTGCTTGAGGCCCACCATTCGTGAGACCTCGCGCCCGCCCTTGAACAGGATGACGGTGGGGATGGCGGTGATGCCGAACTTCGCCGCGGTCTGCTGCGAGTCGTCGGTGTTCAGCTTGCCGACCTTGACGCGCCCGGCGTACGAGTCGGCGACTTTGGTGATCGTCGGCAGCATCATCTTGCAAGGACCGCACCACTCGGCCCAAAAGTCCACCATCACCGGCTTGTCAGAGCCCAAGACCTCGGCCTGAAAGTTCCCATCGGTAAACTCGAGCACATTCCCGGCCATACGTCACTTCCTTCCAGCCTAAGTTCCCGTCGTGGGCGAACGTCGCCCGTCCCGACGAAATCTACTCTATTCGTCTGGTTCCTTCGATGCCAGAACCATCGCCAAGGTATCGCGCCGAAGCCGCGCCCCACCCCGGAGCCCGCCTGCCCGAACAACAACGGCTCCGCGAGCTCCTGGATCGTTCGCGCCCGACGCACGCACCACCAGACCACCGCTGATGCCATCACCGCTCCGGCGTGCTCTGGCCCGCACGCATCGCGCCCAGCGCGCACCGCAGCGCCTGAACGTGCGCGCCGACATCATGCACACGAAACACGCTCGCCCCCGCTCGCAAATGCATCGCGCTCAGCGCCAGCGTCCCGGCCAGCCGCTCGCTGGCCGGAGCCAGTGCGACCGGCGGCAGCTCGGACAGATTCACGCCGTGTCGCGGCTCGCGCTCGCCCGCCCATGCCTGCGCCGCGCTGGCGATAAAGCTCTTGCGGCTCAGCCCGCTCATGATCGGATAGCCCAGTTCGGCAAGCTCGGCCGTTCGCGCGATCAGTTCCAGGTTCTGCTCCACCGTCTTGCCGAAGCCCAGCCCCGGATCAAGCACGATCGCGTCCTGCTTCACCCCCGCCTTCATCGCCCGCACCGCACGCTCCGCCAGAAACTGGCCGACCTCGTGGACCACATCGCGATAGACCGGTGCCGCCGGGCCCGCGCCTTTGGCATAGTCGTGTGAGAAGACATCCGCATCCGGGCGTGTCAGCCGGTGCATGAGGATCAGCCCACAGCGACGCTTCGCTGCGAGACGGAACATCGCCGGATCGTCCGTCCCCGCCGAGACGTCGTTGATCGCATCGGCGCCGGCGTCCAGCGCCGCCTCGGCGACCTTGGCCCGCGTGGTGTCGATGCTGACCGACGCGCACGCAGTGCGGCGGTCTTCGCGGATCAGCCGGATGACCTCCGCCGTGCGTTTGATCTGCTCGCGCGTCGAGACGCTCTTGGCGCCCGGGCGCGTGCTCTCGCCGCCGACATCCACGCCATCGGCACCTTCGCGGATCATCTGGATCGCCACGTCCGCGGCGTGGCGCGCCGATGCGAACCGCCCGCCGTCGGAGAAGCTGTCGGGCGTCACGTTCACGATCCCGATGATGATCGGGCGATCGAGCACCATCGCGCGCCAAGGCCCGAGTCCCCAGATGGGTGGAAGTTGAGCGGTTTTGCGACGCACTCGCGACGGCGCGCGCGCTGGGGCTTCACCTTGGCCGGCGGTCGTGCGACCGGATCTCACTTCAGAACGCGAAGCCTTCACAGTGCGCTTCATTTCGAAAGACCCCGTAAACCACCGGGAAGACGGCCACATGCGCCATCGAAAGCCCGCTTCTTGACCCAAAAAACAGTGCAAAAAAGAAGAGGCCCCGCGGCGAAAAGCCAGCGAGGCCTCAGGGGGGGGGTGCTGTGTTGAGATGACACTGTACAGCGAAGTTCCGACCCTGTCAAGAATACCTGTGCAGGTATCGTTGATCTGGATAACTTTCGCAAAGAACACCCTTTTTTAGGGGTGATCATCGCCGAGGGGTCGCTCAACACACGCATTCGGTCCGGTCTTTCAGAACTTCGGCTTCGAGGGCTTCTTGTCGTCCTTCTCCGCCGGCTTGTCGCCCATGGGCGCTTCCTCGGGCTCCTCGCCGGGGTTCATGGCCTTCTGCACTGAGCTCGCGTATTCGGAGATGCTGCGGACGCTCGCGTGCGGGACGAAGATCGTCGCGCGAAGGCCGCCGCCGCCGGGCGCGATCGCCAGACCGATCGGCGGGATGGTGTCCGAGGGCGTGTAGTCCGGCGACGCGCCGGCGAACATGGTCAGCACCGGCGTGATCGAGTTCATGATCGCCTTGGGGCCGACGTACAGCTCGGCGACGCGCCCCTCGGGCATCTTGCTGCTGACCATCTTGACCTGGTCATCGGTGATCAGCGACGAGCCGGGCTTGGCCGCCAGGGCCAGGCCCATGAGCTCGCTGCTGCGGCTGTAGGTCTGGATGTAGCCGCCGTTGGTCTGCGCGACGTACCCGACCGGCCCGCCGTTGGGGCCGAACATGAACATCATGGCCTGCGCGGCGCCGGGCTGCTCGGCGTTCGCGGTCATCTTGATCTCAAAGTCGTCGACTTTCACGCCGTTGACTTCGGTTTTCGCCGTGGTGTACTTGGCGTTTGCGACCTTGGCCTCGGTCATCCGGGCCATGGAGGCCTGGAGCTGCTTGACCGCCGCGGCGGGGTCGGGCGAGCTCACAAAGCTCACGGTGCGAGTGAGGAGCCCGGCCATGATGCCGCCGGGGTTGAAGCCCAGAGAGAACGACGCGCCGTTCATGGTCTTGAGCGCGTCGGCGAGCTGCAGCGCATCGCCGCCGGCCTGCTTGGGGATGGGCAGGCTGGTGAGGAAGTTACGGATCGGCTCGCTGGAGACATCCAGAGCGCCGGCGATGAGATAGTCCGTCTTGGGCAGGCGGCCCATGAGCTCGACGGACTTGCCGCTGGAGCCGGCGATCTTGGCAAAGTTTGACGCCTCGATGAACGTCGAGACCGCGTCGGCGGAGATGCCGGCGTCGTCGAGCTTGAGCCCGAGCACCATCGAGCGCGACTGCTCGACGAACGAATCAATCATCGCGTTCAGTGGGGCCATGTCCGGGGCGCCGTCGCCCATCATGGCCATGTTGTTCTCCATCTCTTCGCGCGAGCGTTTCAGCCCGTCCATGATCACCTGGCGGCCGGTGTCGACGTTGACCAGGATCACGACATCCGAGCGATCCGCGACGCTGTCGGCGCT
>JAIEQQ010000532.1 GCA_019747615.1 Phycisphaerales bacterium | reverse complement strand
GCGGGGTTGCAGCGGACGGTCGGCGACGCGATATCGAAGCGGAAGAAGGCGACCTCTTCGATGCGCTCCAGGTCGAGCTGATTGCCCGGCGCAACAGGCGAAACGCTCCAAGTCGCGGTGACGCGCCCGTCGGTGTCGAAGAACGAGATCACGCGGTTGGAGTACGCCGTGACGTTCGCAGTGGCCAAGACGCCCGGGTACGGGAAGACGCCGATCTGGTCCTTCACATCGTCATCGGCCGGTGAGGGCAGGCCGAGCACAAGGTTCTGGCTGAAGAAGCCGGGCGCGATCGCCAGGTAATAGGTTCCCGGTGCGAACGTTCGCGTCATGCCCGAGTAACCCTGGTCGCTGGTGCCGCCGAAGTCGTCGTTGCCATAGCCGGGGATCGGGTTGAAGCTGCTATCGAGCACCCAGAACTTCGTGTCCGTGCTGTCGTTGTTCAGCATCGTGCTGGAGAGGATCGTCACGCTCCCGGGCTTCAGCTCGCGGCTCAGCGGCGTCGGCGTCACCAGCGTCGAACGGTCCCACGTCACGGTGTACGTCCCGAGCGTGCCGGTCGTCAGACCGGTGATCGGGCTCGTGCCGATCGAGCCGGCAACACTGAAGAACGCGGTGCGATCGTTCGGATCCGCCGAGTTTCCCAGCGTGTAGAACGCCAGCGAGCGCGGCGTGTTACCAAAGGTCGGCCACGCCGAGCCGATTGGCTGATCCGACGACGCCAGCGGGAAGCACGGCGAGTTGGCCGCGCCATCCTGACGAAGCGATCGCGACGTCAGCGTGTGCGTTGAGGTGCTGTTGACCACCGCCGACGTGCTGATCGTGACGCGCTGACGCCGGATGCCCGGCGCGGCGGGGAACTTCACGCTGAAGTAGTCCAGCGATGTCGCGCCCACGTTCAGCGAGGCCGAGCCGGTGCTGGTGCCGCAGAAGCTGTCGCCGAGGTTGTTGAAGACGACGGGTGTGGCGCGAGAGAGGTTGTCGTTGGGCTCGACCTCACCAGTGTTGTTCGGCCCGCCGCACGCGGCAACGGTCAATGGGCCGACTCGCGTGACACCGAGGACATAGGCCTGCTCGCCAATCGGATCGGCGGTGACGGGCTGCTGGAGCGGGAAAGTGGTGGCGCGGGCAACAAGCACGTAATACGTCGTTCCGGCGGTCAGGGTGATGAATCCCGAGCCGACGGTGCTGCTGAGGTTCACGTTCTGGAAGCCGTTCAGCGCGCTGCAACGGATCGGCATGAGAGTGTCGCAGGGGTTGTTCTCATCGGTGGCCTGATAGATGGCCATGATGTTGTTGCGCACCGAGTTGTCGGGATTGGACGTCTGGAACGTGTAGTTGTCGGTGTCTTGAACTCGCACGCGGTACCAGACGCCGTAACGCTTCGGCGTGCCTTCCAGGCACTCGAGCCCCGGCGTGGTGATCGGCAGACCAACGGAGTCGCGGATATCGCGAGGGAAATCTACGACCGTCGTGCCAACGCCGATGCCAAAGAGCGAAGACTCGAGGTCGATGGCGTTGGTGCAAACCTCGAACGGCGGCGGCACGGGGGCGGGCGAGATCGTGACGTTGATGTTTGACCAGAGGACCGGCCCGCCGCCGGTGCGCGCGGTGCGGTACGCGAGTACCAACGGTGCGGGCTGGCCCGACACACGCACGAACGGCGTCGTGAACGGCACGTTGTCCCAGCGGATGTTCGCGTCGAGCTGGTTGCTCGCCGCCGTCGTGGGCGGGCTGCCGCCGGGGCCGCCGAAGAAGGTCGTAATGTTCGCCGGGATGGTCGGCACGCCGCTGAAGTTGGCGTTGACGATCGCGATGCGCGAGTCGTTCTGGAACTGGATGCCCGAACCGCCGTTGCGGCTCCAATCGAGGGTGATCGTCGCGCGGCTGTAGGTCCCAATCTCCGGGTTCGATCCGGGGCCGGAGAGGTTGAACGATTGGAAGTTGCCGTCGGTTTGAACGAAAATCGGCCCGAACGGGTCAGGGTTGTACGGGTTCTGCGCGTGCGCAGACGCGGCACAGCTCAGGCAACCGGCCAGCGCGGCCAACGCAAGGGGCGAACGATTCGAGAGTCGTGTCACGGCTTGAGCCTCCATAAGCGCCCGAACAGCACCCACACCAGCGAGGGAATACTCGTCCGGCAACGCTTCAAGAGTCTACTGCAGAAGTATCAGTCGTGCAATCATTGCGGAAAAAATCTGTTGATTTGTTGCGTCTTTCGCGGTTTCGCAATACGATGACGGGGGTGGGTGATCGCAACGACGCAACGACTGTTCTCCGTCGTGGAGGTTCGCTCGCCCATGATCATCGATGCCCATGCAGAACTCGAACAAGCCTACGGCGGCGTGCGAGGCCAGATCGTTCGCGTTCTCCAGCATCACCAGATCGACGCCCGCTCAGGCACCGCGATCGCGCAGCGACTTGGCCTCAACCGCCAACTTGCCTGGCAGATCGCGACGATCGCCGCGCAACCTTCTCCTTCCATCGGGCTCGGAGTCATCCCCGGTGCTCGCGGGCTTGAGATGCTCCTTGAAGCAAGCCAGCGACTCGGTGGGACCGAAGCGCTCAGCCACGAGCTGGCGTCTCTGCGTCAGGCCATCGAGCGCCTCGAATCCACGATCCGCATTCACGCCGGTGATCGCCAGATGCTGGCGCTGCTGACCGCAACCTGGGAGACCGGCGAGCTCCAGCAGCGCACCGAGGACCTGCGTCGCGACGGGCATCGCGCGCAGTGCGCGCTGCTGGGCACCAAGGTGAACACGCAGATCCGCGGGATGATCTTCGCTTCGTCGCAGCTCGGCGATCCGACGCGCTGCTCGATGGCGTCGTACCAGTGCCTCCAAGGCGTGACGCGCATCCGCGCCGGGCACCGCAGTCGGCTGTTCTATCTTGAGCGTGCAACACACGACGACGGGACCGTTGATCACAAAATGCCCTCGCTGGAGGCCGACCTCCGCAAGCGGTTCCGCCTCGACACTGAGCTGTCGAACATCACCGAGGACGATCTGGAGTACATCGTTGATCGCAACCGCGGGTGGGTCGTGCTGCGACCGGGCTCCATCGGTTGCAGCCGGACCTCGACGCTCGCATTCACCGGCCTCTCGGGATACGAGAATCCGCGTTATCGAACGCCGCAGGATCACGTGAACCAGTTGCTGACGGTCTGCTACACGCCGACAGAGAACCTGATCGTCGATTGTCTGATCGATCGGCGTCTGCCGGAGAGTCGCACGTTCCTCGAAACTGGTCAGCTGCGGTGCTTCGACGCGTCAACGGGGCATCCGTCCACGCCGATGTCCGACAACGACGCGGCGTTCCTCTTCGAAGTCACCGAGGTGGAGCCGCTCAGCGAGGCGGGCTTCTACGCCGACCCGACGTACGAGCACATGCACGCGCTGGTAGCCAAGGCGGCGGCGCACGTGAAGGTCCCGCTTGAAGAGCTCATCGGCGTGCGGTATCGGGCGAAGTACATCCTCTCGCCGATGAGTCTCGTGCTTCTGAGGCCACTGCCCGAAGCGCCGCAGTAAGCCACGCCGTCGAGATGATTGAACGATCATCGGCCCCGCATCGCGCCCGGTCGGATGCTCGCCAGATCGATGTCCCTGCGCGCAACGGCCGATCGCGGGTGCTTTCGCGCGGATCGAAATGAGAAACGCCGCGGGTCGGTGGACCCGCGGCGTTTACAGAGGAGAAACATGCGACGACCGTCGTCGCTGTACATCCGTGAGGCAGTCGATCAGCGACGGCGGCGACGGGCCGCGGCCAGACCGGCCAGGCCCAAGACCGCCACCGCACCGGGAGTCGGGATCGTGGCGACGAACACGCCGCTGGTATTGTCGGTGAACGACAGGTTGAAGACGAGCTGGCCGACATCGTTCAAGGCGCGGCCGTTGCCGTCTTGGCCGCTGGCGACCGCGGCGTAGCTGATGAGGTTGATGGTGCGGTTGTCGGTGATCAGCGGGTCCGAGTTCACATCAAACAGATCGCCTTGGCGAGCGACGAGCACGACGTTGCCGGAGGTATCGGTCGCCCACAGCCCCGAGCCGTTGCCGCTCCCGGGCCCGATGCCTGTGCCCGTCAGGTTGGTGATAAACGCGACCTGGCCGACGTTGTTCATCGTCAGTGAGCTGAAGCTCGTGCCGAAGAACACGCCAGGGCCGGTGCCCGGGGCGGCGCTTCCGGCGCGGGCGACGATGTTCAGGCCGCTGGTGCCCTGGGTGATGACCGCGAAGTTGTCGTTGGCGGTGGTGTTCACGCCAGCAAGGGCGCTGATGAAGGCGACCTGATCGGCACCGTTGTGACGCACGGAGCTGCCGGTGATGGTGCTCAGTGCGACGCCGGGGCCTGCGCTTGTGAGCGCGTCACCGTTGCGGGCAACGATCGAGACCGTCGGCGATGCGCCGGCGCTGCTGGCGACGATGGCGGAGCCACCGAGGCTGGTCTGGGTGAAGAAGGCGGTGCGCCCGGAGTTGTTGATGATGACCGGCGAGCTGGGGAAGTTGTACGTCTCACCAGCGGTGCCCGGGATGACTAAGCCCGTCTGCGCGACCAGACCCGTGGCGCCGGTGCTGCCCTGAGTGAACACGGCGCGCTGGGCCGGGGCGCTCAGCGACGTGCCGAAGGCGCATTGCCCGGAGCAGCAATCGGCGAGTAGTTCAACGTCGGGAGCACGCCCACGGCGGCCGAGCCCTCACGAGCGACCAGATCGAGCGTCCCCAAGTTGACCGACGTCTGACGCCAGATCCCGCTGTCGTTGTTCGTGTTCGCGCCGCTGCCCGGGCCGGTGGCCAGCGTGCCGACGAACGCGACCTGACCGGTGTTGTTGTATCGGACACCGGAGAAGTTGAGGAACGAGCCAGCCGTGCCCGCGGCGGGGCTGCCGGCGCGGATCACCAGGCCGAGGTTGCCCGAGGTGTCCTGCGACCAGATGCCGTTCATGTTGTTGGAGTTGATGGGCATGCCCGCGAGGCTGCTGTTAAATGCGATCTGGCCGTTGTCGTTCAGGATCGGAGTGTTGTTGGCACCGAACGTCGTGAACGTCGCCGAGCCCGCGCCCGGAGCCGGCGTGATGCCCGAGCGGGCGACCAGCGAAAGCGAACCGCCGAAGCCCTCGGACCAGACACCGACGTTGTTGCTGAACGTCGCAGCGCCGGGAGCGACCACGAGGTTGGCATTGAACGCGGTGTTGCCGGCGTTGTTGATCACCGCCGTGCTGAAGCCTTGGAACGGGATGCCATTGGCACCGGGGGCGGCCACATTCTGCAGCGCGACCGTGCGATAGGCCACCTGGGCCGACGCACTGGCAACTTGCCCGGCCAAGACCATCAGCATGGCGGCTGCCACCGGTGCCAAGCTCGCCGCGTGAGCGGATCCAAGACGAGCATGGGGTGACGACGATTGAACGGACCCAGCGATCGCACGGTTCATCTCTCTCTCCTTTTGTTCATCACTGCTATCAGTACGGATAGCGACTGAAGAGAGAAAGATACCTCCGATTTGGTGTCGATGCAAACAAACTGTGCCAAAACGTGGGTTTTGGCGCGGCTGCCGTAGCGGCGAACGCGACGGCAGAGCTAATCGCATCGCAGCCGTCGAAAACCAGACACAATCCGAA
>JAIEQQ010000068.1 GCA_019747615.1 Phycisphaerales bacterium | reverse complement strand
CAAGGCAACGCGATCCGCCCGCTGGCAAAGCCGAGTGCGCCCGCGCCGGCTTCCGCGCGGACCCCCGCACTCCCGCCGCGGCCGCCACAACCCAAACGCCCCAGCAACGCCGGCGCGCTGAAGAACCTCCAGAACATGATGAAGCAGTTCCGCACGGGCAAGCCGCCGAAGCCCAAAGGCTCGTGAGCGTCGCTTCCAACCTCCGTGTTTCAATCGCCCGCCGACGTGCTCTCACGCCGTGACTGTGGCGAGCACCAATGGCTCTCGCAGGTCACATCCGGGCGTCGATCGGCTGCAGGACACTCAGCTCCCAAGGCTTCAGTGTCGAGAGGTCAATCGATTCGCTCATGACGCCGCCCCGCACGCGCCGAACGATCGGCCGGTCAACCTGCGTCGGATGAGAGCCGACGACAATCGCCAGCGTTTCGTCGCTGAGTCGCACGTACGAGCCGACCGGGAACAGCCCGCACACGCGAACGAGCGTGCGGGTGTACGCGCGTTCGAGTTTCCCGCTGGAGGCCATGCCGATGACCTGTTCCATGGCCAAGTAGGGCTGGATCCCCGTCCGGTGCGGGCGCGGCGCGGTCATGCCGGCGTACGTATCGGCGACGGCGACCATGCGGGCGATCGGGTGGATCCGCTTGCCCGTCAGGGCTGATGGATAGCCGCTGCCATCCTCGCGCTCGTGGTGCTGAAACGCGCACAGCGCGACGACCTCCGGCAGGTCGGTCATCGCCTCCAGCAGCGTCACGCTCATCGCCGGGTGCCGGCGCATGCGGTTGAGCTCCGCCTCGTCAAGCGTGCGATCCGCACGCCGAATGTCCTCGGGGATCAGCATCATGCCGCAGTCGCACAGCAGGCCCGCGAGCACCGCGTTCCGCACGTCCCACTTGGACCATGACAGCGAGATCGCCATCGCGGCGCAGAGCGAGGCGGTTGTCAGCGCGTGATCCGGCAGATAGTCCGCTCGCCTGGGCGGCACCATCGCAAGGCCGGTGAACCGGCGCGGGTATCGCGCCGCCAGCGCGATCAGCTCGTCGGCAATCTCCAGCACCAGATCCGTGCTCGTCGGCAGACCACGCAGCAGATCCGCATAGATCCCGCGGACCTGACCCACGCGCTCGGCGCGCATGAGCGCCAGCTCATGGTCGTCCGGCCAGCCCGGCTCGTCGTTCTCGCTGACAGCGACCATCTCGATGCCGATCCGAACCTCTCGGGGCAGGCTGTCCCACCTTCGTGCCTTCTCAGCGACAACGTTCTCGGCCGCCTTCAGCATCGCGGCCCGAACGCGGGCAAGCTCGTTGTGGCGCACCGCCCACGCCCGCGCCGGTTGGTCGATTGCCGGCGACGGCTCGGACTGCCCGCGCGCGATGCTCTCTTGGCCGGGGTTCCAGGCGGTCGCGGGCGAGTCGCTCGCGCCGTCCTTCGTGTGCGGGCTGCCGTTCAGCGCGTCGGCGTGATGTTCTTCGATACGCTCGCCCCGCTCGACGGCGACGACGCCGCCACTGGTCACCAGGTCCTCGGTCGCCACCGCGTTGGTGCGCACACCGCCGGATGCCCTCGTCGGCTGCACGGGGTCCTTCGCCCCGATCGCTTCAGAAACCTCGGTCACGTTTCGCGCGACCACGAATACGGGCTCACCACTGGCGCGAAGCGAGCCGCACAGCGCCTCGCTCAGGCGGGTTCCCGGTCCGAGCAGTTTGATCCCCTGGCGCGTGAAGAGCGCCTGACGAAGCAGGTAGCCGGGCGTCAGGTCTTTGCACGCGATCACTTCGGGCAACGGAGCCTCCACGACAGCCCGCGCGACAACCGCGCGGTGTTCTTGCCATGTACCATCGTCCGCATTTGGCGCGACTTTGAGCGTTACCACGCCCTTTGCGCCCAATTCAGACCTCGGTTGTCGGACGTGGCGCCGCGGTTCTCGGACGCGACCCAGCAGCCAGGCCTGCGAACGCCCGACCAAAGCCCGCGGGCCCGAGGCACCGTTCGCCTAGCCTTCGGGCATGTTCCGACTTGAAGTTTCCGGCGTCTTCTCCGCCGCGCACGCGATCTTGATCCGGGGTCAGCGTGAGCCGCTGCATGGCCACGATTGGCACGTCACTGCGACGCTCGAGGGCCCCGAGCTGGACGAGGACGGGCTGTTGCTGGATTTTCACGCTGTCGAGGAGGATTTACGGGGTTTGTGCGCCGTGTTTCATCATCGCAGCCTGAACGAAACCCCACCATTTGATCAAATCAACCCCACGGCCGAGCGCGTCGCGGAGTTTCTGGCACACTCACTTGAGCAGAAACTGCGTTCTCGGTCGATTTCGCTCCGTGATCTTGAAGCGGATTCAGTTTTCGGACGAAAGACATCTTCCACGCCCGCCTCGGTTCCGGCCCGCGTTGTCAGCGTTCGCGTGACCGAAGCGGTGGGGTGTGCCGCGACGTGCGTGCTGCCGGCGGGATGAGTGGGGGGGGGGGTGGGGGGTTGCGGGGTTTCATCTGGTGAATGCGAATGACGTCGATAAAGAAATCCAACAGTCTGATCGAGTCGGCGATCTCCGCGGCGTTTCATGGCGAGCGTCGTGGCCATCCAACGCTCGTGCCGGCCAGTGCTGAGCTGATGCTCGCGCCGGCCATCGGCGAGCACGCGCCGGCGCGCCCGGACATTCGCCCCGGCGGCAAGACCTTCAACCGCGATCTTTCGTGGCTCGAGTTCAACGCCCGCGTCCTTCGCCAGGCGCAGGACGAGCGGTTCCCCGTGCTCGAGCGCGCCAAGTTCCTGGCGATCTTCACCAGCAACCTCGACGAGTTCGTGCAGAAGCGTGTCGGATGGCTGCACCGCCAGCTTCAGGCCGGCACGCTGCCCGACGGGCCTGATGCGCCGTCGCCCGCTGCGATGCTCGACACCGTTCGCAAGACCTTCGAGTATCTGGAGCAGCAGCAGGCGGCGTGCTTTGAGCAGAGCCTTCGCCCGGCGCTGGCCAAAGAGGGCATCGAGCTGTTGGATTACGGCCAGCTCGCGCCCGATGAGCGCGAGCGGCTGACCGCGTTCTTCCGTCGCTCGGTCTTCCCGGTGGTGACGCCGCTGGCGGTGGACCCGGGCCACCGCTTCCCGTTCATCAGCAATCTGTCGAGCAACCTCGGCGTCTTCGTGACCGAGCCGAACAACCCCGAGCAGTTGTTCGCCCGCGTGAAGGTGCCGTGGGGCGCGGGGATCCCGCAATGGATCCGCGTGCCGAGCGCCGCCGGTCGCGAGCCGAAGAAGGCCGATCTCGGTCGCGGTCGATTCGTGCAGTTGCACGAGTTGATCATCAACAACCTGCCGGATCTCTTCCCGGGCCTGAAGCTCGAAGAGACCGTGCCATTCCGCGTGACGCGCGCCGCCGAGGGCGCCGCCGAGGTCGAGACCGACGCGGGCGACGTGGACAATCTGCTCGATTATGTCGAGACGGCGCTGAAGCACCGGCGATTTGCCAAGGTCGTGCGGCTCGAAGTCGCCGCGGGCGCGACGGCGCGCTTCGTGCGGCAGCTGGTCGAGCTGTTCCAGATCCAGCCGGAGGACGTTGATCCGTCGATCGGTCTGCTGGATTTCCGCTCGCTCTACGAGATCGCCGATCTGCCCCGCCCGGACCTGAAGTTCCCGTCGTGGACACCGGCCATCCCCGCGCGCTTGGCCGATCGCGACACCAGCATCTTCGACATCATCCGGCGCGGCGACGTCCTCGTGCATCACCCCTACGAGTCCTTCTCCGCCAGCGTCGAGCGATTCATCGCCGAGGCTTCGACGGATCCCAGCGTGCTGGCGATCAAGCAGACGATCTACCGCACCTCGCGCGACTCCCCTTTCGTGTCGCACCTCATCCGCGCCGCCGAAAGCGGCAAGCAGGTCGCGTGCCTGGTCGAGCTGCGCGCCCGCTTTGATGAAAGCCGGAACGTCAAGCTCGCGCAGTCGCTGGAGAAGGCGGGCGTCCACGTCGCCTACGGCGTGATCGGCCTCAAAACGCATTGCAAGGCGGCGCTCGTTGTCCGCAAAGAGCCCGATGGCCTGCGTTGCTACGCCCATCTTGGCACCGGCAACTACAACCCGTCGACCGCGAACCTCTACACCGATCTGGGCCTGCTGACCTGCGACCCGGACATCACCGCCGACGTGGTGGACCTGTTCAACCTGCTCACCGGGCGCAGCCGCAAGACCGACTACAAGCGGCTATTGGTCGCGCCGGCGACGATGAAGACGCGCATGCTCGATCTGATCAGGCGCGAGTGCGAGCTTGCCAGGGCGCACGCCGCGGGCCAGTCGCCGATCGGCGGTCGCATCATCGCCAAGATGAACGCGCTGGAAGACAAGGACGTGACCAAGGCGCTCTACGACGCTTCGAGCGCCGGCGTCAAGATCGATCTCTACATCCGCGGCTTCTGCTGCCTGCGTCCCGGCGTCGCCGGCCTCTCAGAGAACATCACCGTCACCAGCATCGTCGGGCGATTCCTCGAGCACTCGCGCGTCTTCTGCTTCGGCAACGGCAAGGCCAACCTGCTGGACGCCGAGTGGTTCATCGGCTCGGCCGACTGGATGTTCCGCAACCTCGAAACCCGGGTCGAGGCGGTCTGTCCCGTCACCGATCCGATCGCGCGCCAGCGACTTCTC
This sequence comes from Phycisphaerales bacterium, assembly GCA_019747615.1. Next base: position 975 of record JAIEQQ010000068.1, on the reverse strand, counting down.
CGCATGGTTGAGGTCATGACGCATGACCGTCGCAACGCGTGGGAGCTGCGCCAAGACGGCAAGTACGTCCCGAAGCGACCAGACCCCGGCACGCCGTCGGATCTGGCGTCGATGGGCACGTTCGACGCGCTGATGGCCGACGCGAAGCTGTAGTTCGAACGACGGTGGGCTCTCCGTTCGTCGTGCGATCAACGTCAACGAATCATCTTCATCGAATCACTCGCGCTGTCGTGTCGATCGGCGCTGAGGTGCCGCCTCGGGCAACCGAAGCTGGTTCGCCGCTGGGCTTGGTCGAGTCCACGCCCGGCGTAGGGCCGCCGGCCGCCGCGCTCTGCGCCGCGCTGGCTCGCTCCGCTCGCGAGCGCCGCCATGCTTTGATCATCCGCACCGTCACGAACAACCACCCCGCGATCACCAGCGCATCATCGGTGAATCCAAGCGGACCCAGCAACGCCTCAGGGACAAAGTCCAGCGGCGAGACGATGTAGATCAGCGACAGAATGGAGACGATCACCCAACGCATCGCGTGTGCTCCTGAGCCCAAATGAACAGTACGCAGTACGCCCCGATCACTGGCCTTGGTCGCCCGAACTCGCCGCCCATCCCATCGCCACGCTCCGTCGTTTCCTGCCATATCGCCAGCGAGCCGCGCACGGTTCTTGCCACCTGTTAGACTCTGCCAATGACCACCCGGGAACGCTTCCCGCTTCATCTGCGAATCTTCGTGGGCCTCGCCATCGGCGTCGTCGTCGGCCTGCTCATCAACCGCTTCTGGACGCCCGACGTCTGGGCGTCTCTCTCGGTGAACAACCCAAGGGCCTACCTTGCCGGCACCGCCGCGCCGGAGAACGACAACGCATCGATCCTCGCCGGTGCCGCGCGGCTCATCGCCAGCACCACGGACTTCCTCGGCAAGATCTTCGTCCGCGCTCTGCGATTCATCGCGGTGCCGATCGTCCTGTTCTCGATCATCGT
>JAIEQQ010000144.1 GCA_019747615.1 Phycisphaerales bacterium | reverse complement strand
AGCTCGCCGTTCATCGCCGACCACCCGCCGACGCCGATCGACGCGACCACGAGCAACACGACAAGCTGCGTGATCGACGTCATCCAGTGCATCGCCATGATCGGCAGCATCGATACCGCCCAGTACACCAGCGCGTAGCGTGAGATCGACAGCCGGGCCAAGAGCGCGCCCCAGAAGATTGACAGGCTCGCGAGCACCAGCGGCGCCATCGTGACGATGAGCATCTGGGTCTTGCTCCCGCCGAACTCCTTTCGCGCAAGCACGGGCAAGATGAACGTTCCGGCCGTCCACGTCGCCTGCGTCAATGTGACCGCCAGGACGTGGACCGCCAGCACCCATCGCACATCGCGCGGCCCGGAACTCTTCGCCATCGTTGCCAAGTGGCGAGCATAGGTGACGCCCGCCAGACGTTGGTTTCGCGCAGCGCCGGCTTTCTGATTTGCGCCAAGGGACGCTGGCTTCGCTCACACGCGCGGGGTGGTCTCACCCGGCGCGGCCGGGGGGGGGGGGGGGGGGGGCGGGCGCCCCCCCCCCCCCACCCGGCGCGGCCGCCCCACCCCCCCCACCCCCTCCACCGCCCATCGGGCGTTCTCGCACGACGCGTGCCGGATTGCCTGCGACGATCACTCCACTCGGCACGTCCTTCGTCACCACCGCTCGCGCGCCGACCACGCTGTTATCGCCAACGTGCACACCCGGCCCGATGAAGGCCTCGGCACACACCCACACGCCGCGCCCGATCACGATCGGCTTGCGCACCAGCGGCAGATCGCACTTGGTGTAATCGTGCGTCCCGGCGCAGAGGTGGGCATCCTGCGAGATCGCCGAGTGATCGCCGATCTCGATCGGGCCAAGGTTGTAGACGTTCACGTTGTCTGAGATCACGCTGTACTGGCCAGCCTTCAGCAGCCACGGATGGCGGATCCGGGCACTGGGGCGGATATGCGCGGTGATATGAACATCAGCCCCGAACAGCCGCAGCAGCCGCACGCGGAACCGCTTGAGCTGGCGCGGGCTCCAGCGAAAGAGCGTCCGCCCGACGATCGACCAGAGTAGCAGCCGCGTGTAGTGCTCGCGCCCGTACGGCGCACTCTCGCAAATATCGAGTCGCTGAAAGATCTCGCGATCTCGCGCATCTTCGCGTTGTGCGGGTCCGGTGTCCACGGGTCAATACTACGGGTCAACTCGCGCCCCGCAACGGTGCCATGCTCTGGCGGTATCCGTCAGCGACCTTATTTCTCTGGGAGTTACACATGTCGATCGTCCGCCGCGTTGCATCGCCGTTGAGTCACTCACTGCGCCGCGTGTTGCTGTGCGGCATTCTGGCGCTCACCGGCTCGACCGTCGAATCGGCGCAGTCCGGCGCGAAGCCCGCGCCCTCGCCGGTGCCCGCCATCAACACCATGCCTGCGCCGGACGCAACGGGCGCCGCCCGCTTCGCCGGTGAGATCAGCATCCAAGGCATCAAGCTCGGCTTCACGCTGGTGCTGACGCGCGCAACCGGCGCGACACCCGCGTCGGCAACAATCGCGATCCCCATGCAGGGGCTGAAGGAGACTCCGCTCGAAGACGTCAGCAACGACGGCCTCACATGGCGCTTCACGCTGAAGCCGCCGCAGGCACCCGAGGCGGCGCACGCCAAATTCGAGGTTAAACTCGCAGACGACCAGGCCAGCGGCAAGGGCACGCTCAACCAGAACGCCCAGACCTTCCCCGTCACGCTGCGGCGCCTCATGGCTGGCGAATCGGCCGACCTCAAACGCCCGCAGACGCCCGTCGCCCCGTTTCCCTATGAATCGCGAGAGATCAATTTCGTGAATCCCGCCGACGGCGCGGAGTTCGCAGGCACGCTGACGCTGCCGGCACGCGGATCAGATGCAAAGGCCACGTTCCCCGCCGTCGTGCTGATCACTGGCTCGGGCACGCAAGACCGCGACGAGACGATCCTGGGCCACAAGCCGTTCCTGATCATCGCCGACCACCTCACGCGCGCCGGGATCGCCGTCTTCCGCGTCGACGACCGCGGCTTCGGCGGGCTGAAAGACCCCAAGAACGGCACCGGCGACACCCGCGCCTTCGCCTCAGACATCTCCAGCGCGATGGATGCGCTGCTCAAGCAGCCGGAGATCGACGCGACGCGCGTCGGCCTGATCGGTCACAGCGAGGGCGGGCTCATCGCGCCGCTGGTAGCGAAGCAGCGAAAGGACGTCGCGTTCATCGTGCTGCTGGCAGGCCCCGGCGTGCCGGGCGATGAGATCCTGCGTGAGCAGATGCTGGCGATCCTCCGCGCCCAGGGCACGCCCCAGCCGTTGATCGAACGCATCAGCACCGCCCAAGTCGCGGCCCTGGCCGCTGCGAAGACCGACGACCCCGCCAAGCTTCGCGAGGCCGCCGAACAGCTCGTGATCGCGCAGACCATGCCCAACGCACCCCCGGACGCCAAGCCCGAGCCCGCGTTGATCGACGACGCGATCAAGGCCGTCACTGAGCCGTGGATGAAGACGTTTATCACGCTGGACCCGCGCGAGGCGCTCGCTCAGGTCACCTGCCCGGTGCTGGCCCTCAACGGCGCGCTCGATGTGCAAGTGCTGCACGCGCAGAACATTCCCGAGATCACCCGCGCCCTGGGCCGCGGCAAATGCACCGACTACACCGCCATCGTGCTGCCGGGCCTCAACCACCTCTTTCAACCGGCGAAGACCGGGAGCCCGAGCGAGTACGTGGCGATCGACACAACCTTCGATCCCAAAGCTCTTGCGATCATCACACAGTGGATCACTGAGCGCACGAAGACAACCGCGAGGCCGTAGTCCTCGCGGCGTGCTAGATGCTCAAGCTTCGGAGCGCGCGTACCTGCGATTACTTCTTGTTCGCGCCGATCACCTTGCGGATCGCATTCACGATCTGCGCAAAGTGCGCCTCGGTCAGCCCGTGGTGCATCGGCAGGCTCAGCACGCGAGCGCCCAGCCCATCGGCCACCGGCCAGCCGGAGCTCTGCATCGCCATGAACTCCTTGAACGCCGGCTGCTGCGGCAGGCTGCGCGGGTAGTGCACCGCCGTTGGCACGCCCTCGGCCATCATCGCCTTGCTGAACTCGTCGCGCGAGCACGTCAGCTTGTCCAGGTTCATCTTCAGCGTGTAGAGGTGATACACGCTCACCGCGCCCGGCGTCACGCGCATCGGCGTCAGGTATGCCTCGAACTCCGCAAGCAGCGCGTCGTACTTCGCCGCGGCCGCCTGACGCGCGGCGGTATCCGCCGGCAGACGATCAAGCCGCGAGCAGGCGATCGCGCCGGCCATGTCGTTCATGCGGTAGTTGTAACCGACCTGCTCGTGGAGATACTTATCAGTTTCGCCATGCGATCGCAGGAGTTTGATCTGGCGTGCCAGCCCATCGTCGTTGCAGGTGATCATGCCGCCCTCGCCGGTGCCGAGGTTCTTCGTCGCGTAGAACGAGTACGTGACCGCGTCGCCGAACACGCCGACGGGCTGGCCCTTGTATGTCGAGAGGTGCGACTGGGCACAGTCGTAGACGACCTTGAACGAGTGCTTCTTGGCCAGGTCCTGCACGCCTTCGATGTTCACCGGCGTGCCGTACATGTGCGTCGCGGCGATGCCGGTGGTCTTCTTGGTGATCCGCTTCGCAGCGTCGGCGACATCGATCTGGCCGGTCATCGGATCGGCATCGACAAAGATTGGGTTGCAGCCGCGAGCGACGAGCATGGCCGCCGTGGCGATGTACGACCACGCGGGCACGAGCACATCATCGCCGCGTGCAAAGAGCGGCTCGTACGCAAGTTGCAGGGCGCAGGTGCCGTTGGCGCAGGTCATGGCGTGCTTGGCACCGGACATCGAGCCCAGGCGATTCTCAAGCTCCTCGCACTTGCTCGCAGCCCGGAGCATCCCGGACTTCAACACCTTGTTCACCGCCTCGATGTCCGCGTCGTGCAGCGCCGGGAGCATGAATGGCACCGTCGGCTTCGCCGGGGCCTGCGTGGTCGTTGACGGCGAGGCGGGGGCGACGGGCGAGGCGCTGGCGGTGGTCATGGGGGTCTCCTGGGGCCGTCGGGCCGACTCGGGCGAGTTCGCCGAGCCCGAGCGACGGGAGCGATGGCTGATTAAAACGGGCCGATGCGGCCCACACGGAACCTTAGGGGCACAGACTGGCCAGTTCGACGCAACGACCGCCCGAGATGCATCGAATGGAACCTCGGGCGCACCGTGCGCTCGAATCGCGGCCACCGGCCGCGCGGGCCGCGATGGTGCTTCTAGAATGATCAATATGAACCCGTGGAAGATACTCGGATGCTGTTTGGTGACCCACGCGGCGGGCATCGCGTTCGCGCGACAAACTCCGCCCGCACCCGCCACCCCCACCGCCGCCGCTGTCGCCGCCGCTCAGCCGGTGGCGCTGGTGCCAACCCAAGCCGCGATGCCGGAGACGACTCCGCCAGCGCGGGCGGACTTCGCGATTCGCACCGCGAGCTTCGGCGGCCACGCCTGGGTGACCAAGCCCAACCGCGACGCGGTCATGGGGTTCACGTTCCCCGTCGAGATCGCGAACGTTTCGGTGCGGGCCGGTGATAAGGTCACCGCCGGGCAACTGCTCGTGCGCGCCCGAGATGGTGAAGCGGTCTCAAGCCTCGCGGTCCAGCGTGTGCGCGCAGAGAACGACGCAGCGGTCAAGACCGCGAAGGCCAACCTCGAACTGGCGAAGCTGCGCTTCGACGCGGCGCAGCGAGCAAACGCCGGCAGCGCCATGAACCCGCAGGAGTTCGAGGAGCGCCGCCTGGCGGTGGAAGCCAGTGAGGCTCAGTCAGCCAACGCGCTGGCGACGCAACAGGAAGAGCAGCAGAAGCTCGTGCAGCTCCAGGAACAGGTGCAGCGCTACCGCCTCGAGGCTCGCTACGACGGGATCGTGGACATGGTCGCCGCGGAGCCGGGCCAGGCGGTCGATATCAATCAGCCCGTGCTGCGTCTGGTCAACATCGATCCGCTCTGGATCGACCTGCCAACGCCGATCGACGAAACGCTGAATCTCAAACTCACCGAGGGCTCGCGGGCCTGGGTCATGACGGACGCGCCGGCAGACCTTGGCGGCGCGGAAGTGATGATCGGCCGCGTGCTCAGCGTCTCGCCCGTCACCGACAACGCGGGCACGCGTCGAGTGCGCGTCGAGCTGCCGAACCCGCGTTTGCTCCCCGCCGGCTTGCCGGTGCGCGTGCGATTCCAAGAGCCCACACCCCCGGCCACCGCAAAGAACTGACCTCACGCCAGCGCCCCGCGGCGCCCCACGCCCCGCCACGCGGAAACGCTTGACCATCGTACGACTCTCTGGCCTCACGAATCACCGACCCAACGCCCAACCATGCTGACCGATCAACAAGAACTGAGCTCATCCGCGTGGCAACGACTCGTCGCAGAACTCAGCGCGCCAGCGCCCGACGATCGCGCGTTCCTCGATCGGCTCCTGCGCGTCCTGGGCCAGGTCTCCGCGGCGCGACAGGCGGTCGTCTTTGTCCCGATGAACGGCGAACGCGGCGAGCTGATCGTCCGCCCGATCGCACTCTGGCCATCACCCACGC
>JAIEQQ010000146.1 GCA_019747615.1 Phycisphaerales bacterium | reverse complement strand
GGCTCCCTGTCCGCCACGCCCGCGCCGATTCAGCTTGAGGTTCGAGAGACAGTGCGAGTTCACGCACGCCGCTGATTGCTCCGTATGCGGACGAAGGGCGAGCGGCGCAGAGATGCCGGTGATCACGCGTCCGGAAGTGGGCGGAAGCCCACCTGGCATCTCGCCTTCAACCGCACGAATTCACGACGTCAGCGAGGTCAGTTATGGCGAGAGGTCCGATCCGCGTCACCGAGTCCCGGATAGAGCAGACAGATCGGCTGAGCAGCCGGGCGGCGAGGGCCGTGTGACCCAAACTAAACCCGCCCATGATCGCGAGCCCATTCTCTTCCCGCAGCATTGACATACCTGTGCCGTAGATATATCCTACGTGTATGGACGGCGAACTGAGACTCAGAAAGCTGATCGCGGACCTCGACGGTGCCGCTCGGAGCGAGATCGCCCTCGCTGCTGGTGAAGGTCGATTCGACGAGTTGCCTCACCTGACCCCGATGGCCAAAGAGATCGCTGGATTGGCTGCGCGCTGGCCACTCAAAGCTTCTCCAACTCCATCGGCACCGGCGCGGACGGAAGCCCCAGAGGATCCCGCCATGCCAACGGCGCTCCGAGGTGAGGCGGCCCCGAGAGCATCCGCCAAGCTCAAGAAGACCGACTACCCGCAGTTCCTCCGTGAGAAACTCGATCTCGTGAAGCTGGGATGGTCTCCGCGAGAAAAGGGGCCGTACGAGCACCGCGTGCCCAAAGCCGGGGTGGACGCGGTCGCGTCCGCGGTTGTTTCGAAGGGCAAGTCGGGCCACCGCTTCACGATGGATGAGATCCTCAAGGCGTTGGCAAGCGCGAAGAGCGCCGAGCAGGTTCCGAGCTACCAGACGTACGCGGTCGTCTCCTGGCTGAAGTGGGCGGGCATGGTCCTGCAGCACGGTCGGCAGGGCTACACCGTTGTCCGGCCGCAGACGTTTGCATCATCCATCGAGACGGCATGGCAGTCGCTGCCACAACGCTAACCAGCACATCGAACCAGAGGCCCATCAATGGCAAAGTACCAGTTCCGCGAGCGAATCCCTATCGACGTGCCGCACACCCTGATGCAGCTCTTGTCGCGATTCCGCGGTGTGAGGGATGGGCTCCCTGAGCTGATCAAGAACTCCAAGGACCAATACAGCCGCCTGGGGGTCACCGACCCGGCTCTGCGCACGATCGTGGTCGCCGTCAACACGGCTGACAAATCGATTGGTGTGATCGATTTTGCCGGCGCTACTGCGGATCAGTTCAAGCGATGGGAGACGTGGTCGGACCCCACCGCCAACGCCCGCGACAAGGCCTCAGACATCGAGGGTGGTCACGGCAACGGCGGCAAGGCGTTCATGGTCCTCGGCTCGAGCACCGACTCGTCCTTCGAATCCTGCCACGACGGTCGCCGCACACGGATGGGGTACGAGAACGAGAGTGAGCGGACGCGCTTCAAGCCTGGGCTCGCAGTCGAAGGCGGAAAGCCCGTGGAGGATCAGCGCGTCGAATCGAGCCGCAAGCAGTTCGACAAAGCGCTGGCCGATCTGGGCCTCAGCTTCGACCGGTTGCCGAAACCGGCGCAGGAGACGTTCGCGGCTCGGCAGTCGTACACGATCGCGCAGGTCAACGGCGTCATGGACTGGGCGCGTGCCAGGGAAGAGACTGTGCGGCGCGCCGTCTCGGAAATGCGCCGCTCTGTCGAGACTCATCCGCAGGCGGCGCTCACACTCGAGTCCTGCGCCGTGTGGTTTGTCGTCGATGGCCAAGTCGTTGGAGATTCCCCGGCCAAGGTCGAGTACCCCGAGGCATTTCCGGGCTTCGTCGATCCGCTCGTCATCCCCGTGCCGGACGAGGTGACCGATCCGCAGACCGGGGAACAGGTGAGCACCGGTGCGGGCGACGAGCGAACGCGCGTGCTCACGCTCCGCACCAGCTCTCGCTCTTTGCGCACGGAGGACATGCGGCCCCTGCACCTGATCCGAATCAGGAACAACCGGAACGTCGTCGGCCTGTGGAGTGTTGCGGACCTGAGCCCCGGTGCTTCCTCCGGATTCGTTTTTGGCGAGCTCCGTGTGCCTTCCCTCGAGGGGGAGCACCTTGCTGGTGCCGACCGCAAGTCGCTCAACGACACTCCACTCGTCCGTGGGCTGCAGGATTGGACCGCCAACCAGGTCAAGGAGCTCGCCGACAAAATCCAGCAGGCCACGGCGAAGGAGCACCGATCGGAAGATCGGGACAAGGTTAATCAGAGCTTGAAGAAGCTCCGCGACCTGATGCGGGAGTTCCTCACCGAGCGCGATAGAGGCGAACAGGGCGCGGGGAAGGGACAGCAGGGCGACGGGCCCGGCGGTACGAAGCCCCCTGCTCCGCCACCGCCCCCGAAGGGCGAGGTGGTGAACGTCATCGAGTTGGAGGGCAAGTCCGCCTCCATCGCGATTGCCGTCGGCGCGACGGTGCCGCTGCGTGTGAAGGCGTTCGAGCAGACTCCCGCCGGAGAGCTGCGGCCGGTGCCGTCGCCAAGGCTGGTCATCAAGATGGACCGGGCGGATCTGCTGCAAGTTGACGCGGCGAACCAGGCGACGGCTTCAGGCGGCGGTACGACGACCGTGTGGTTCGAATCCGAGGATGGAGGTGTCAAGTCAAACACCGTCGCCGTCGAGTCGGTCACGTGCACCGGGGCCAATATCACCGGCATCCCCGATCGTCTGCTGCTCCAGGGCGAGCACTTGACCATCAAGGTGACGTACACCACGGAGGGTGGAAGTCGGGACGACCTGCTCCACGACGCGTCGGTGGACGAGATCGGCATGGGCCGGATCAGTCGCAACGGCGTTTATGTCGCGGGGTCTCAGGAAGGCACCGCCACGCTTCGGGTGCGCTGGGGAGGCAACCAGATCGACACGGCATCGGCGGCCACCCGTATCGGCTCAGAACGAGTGCCACCGCGGCGGGGCACCGGCGGCGATGCTGGGGGAGAGATCCCTCTGATTCTGCTATGTGGTACGTCCGTGCCGGGAATGGAGCATTACCCCTTGGAGCAACGCACCATCCCGCCGTCCGAGCATCAGCCCACGATCATCGACTTCGACCCGGTCTTCGAGAACGCCAACGTGATCTTCATCAATCCCGATAGCAAGGAATCTGTTCAGGCCCGTCGTGGGAAGGGCGGGCGGAAGGGGATGGCGGGCATCGCGACGGAGACCTACTGCCAGTTCATCGCGATGAAGTGCTTCGAGATTCTCAAACGCCTCTGGGTATTCGAGCCGGTGCGCGAGGCACCGCTCACAGGGGTTCAGTTCCGCGAGCGGTTCGCCACCGCCGAAATGGAGTGTGCGCCGTTCATCGAAGATGCTTACAAGATCGCCGAGGCAATCGCCGAGGCAGGAGGCCGACCGGCATGAGTGGACCAACCAACCGACGAACGGCGGCCCAGGAGATCCTGCTGGCAGCTGCCGACCTGGCGAACGCGGGCAAGCGCGATTTCACTGAGTGGGAGTTGACCGTCGCAGCGTGGCGTCGCGACAACAACCGCTTCGGGTTGCGCGGCTTTGAGGCGGCTCATCCCGATCACAAACGCGTGATGATGGAGATCATGGGGCAGACCAAGAAGGACAATCCCATCCGGCGGCGCTTCATGGAGAAGACGAAGCCGAACTACTACCGATTGACCGATCTCGGGGCCGCAGAGGTCGCCGCCATCCAGCGCGGTCCGGAGGCGGAGGTCACTTCCTCAAGATCCCCCGGCCCGATCTATGTCGTCATCGAGCCATTCGTGGAGAGCCCGCCGTTTCGCGCGTGGCTCAAGGATAAGGATGAGCCACGGAGCTGGCTCGGCGCGGCGGCATTTCTTGGGCTGTCCCGAAACACGGCCAACGAGCTCAACGACCGCATGAGGGCCATCGAGACAGCGGTCCGACGCGCTAAGGAGTGGTGTGCTCAGGCGGAGCGAACTGACATCACCCGCGGGGTACACGGCGGCTCGCGCCCGATACCGCTGGCCGAGATCGAACAACTACAGGCGTTCCTGGATGTGCTCCGGTCCCGTTTTTCCCGGCAGATCGAGGCGATTCGCCAAAAAGAGGGTTGACGCCAGTCAGCTCGTACTGCTTGAACCGCTCCTCTGACGTGCGTGCGTAGTGCTCGTCGGCCTCGATGCCCACCCATCGGCGTTCACGCACGTCGGCGACGAAGCCCGTCGAGTTGCTCCCGGCGAACGGGTCCAGCACCAGGTCGCCGGGCTCGGTCAGAAAGTCCACAAAGAACTGGACGAGCTTCATCGGCATTCTGGCAGGATGCTGAGGTATGTCGTTTTCCCGGCAATATCGCTGATAGGGGTCGGCGGTTGAGGTGTTGGCGATCGAAAGGACATCCGTTGTTTCATTGCCCGCGGCCAGGATCTCCTGGAGGATGGCGGCAGCTGACGGCATGAGCACGTTTGGCGGGATCGCGCCACCGTTGTCCGAGAGGAATGAGGTCTCCCCGATTTGATGTTCCGATGGGCGGGTACCCGGGTTGTACGTGCCACGCTCTAGTAGTTTGCGCATCGCGCCGCTGTACTCGGTCAAGATACGGCTGTTGTCAGCTTTGGGGCGCGGCGTTGGTGACATCCACCAAACCCGCGTGAATGCGTCCTTCACTCGGCACCGCTCGATTGTCACCCATTGTGCAGGGCTTGGTAGGCGTGCCGGGTTGAAACAGATGAACTCCTGGCAGAGGTGGAGGCCCGCCTTCTTCTTGAATGCCAGGAGGGCTTCGATGGCGAGCGTTGAAACCGTTGGCTGTCCCGCGTCCCAGCCGTTTCCGACTTCGATCACGATCGATCCATCAGCGGTCAGGTATTCCGTCAATCGTGGTGCATATGCCGCGAGCCATTCAACGTACTCCTCGCCCTGAAGGTTGCCGTACTTCTTCTTGCGGTTGAGAGGAAACGGGGGCGACGTGAACACCAGCTGCACCTTGCCGCGGTACTTCGTCAGTGGTGCATGAGCGAGCGCGTGTAGCGAATCGCCGACGTAGAGCGTGCCGCGAGGCCGTTTGTACGCGATGGTCGCTGGTTGGCCGGAAGTGTTGATCGGGGACTTGGTGGGCATTCGACTTCTCACTGGCTTGCTGGACCGATCGGAAACTCCAGCTTCAGCTGGCCACTTTCTGATTCCTGAATGAACTGTTTCAACGCATATCGCACCACGAACGCCAGCGTGGTCTCGTTCTGCTCGGCGATTCGCTCGAGCACGGCACGCTGTCCTGGTGCCAGCGTCACCGTGACGCGATCAGATTCCGGTGCTTGTCGTTTCTTTGGCATGGCAGCCTCGTGATGCGGGTTGCAGCATTGTGATGCAGGTTGCATCAGAAGTCAAGCGTAAAGCCCGAGGTGTTTCTGGACCCTTTGTGACCGCCTCTGGGAGGGGATTGCCAGCAGCTGCGGCGACGGCGACAGCGTGGTGCTGCAGCCACGAAGCGATCCATCTCCGCGGTTCCCGTGCCAGACACCGGAAACCCCAGGACCCCGCTCTTGGCCTATCAATGTGCTGTCCCGGGCATTTAGCGGCTCGGGCGGCACGGCGCAGCCGTGTGGCT
>JAIEQQ010000396.1 GCA_019747615.1 Phycisphaerales bacterium | reverse complement strand
TGGGCCTCGAAGTCCACGACATCGACCCGCGGACGCCGCTGGAGCCCGGCGCCGTCGTCACCATCGAGCCTGGCGTTTACATCCCCGATCAGAAACTCGGGATCCGAATCGAGGACGACGTGCTCATCACCTCACGCGGGCGACAGGTGCTCTCTGAGGCGATCCCGAAGACGGCACCGGAGATCGAGCGCGTGATGGGCGAGCGGTAAGGACGTGGTGACCTGATCGCTATTTTGTGTCGCCGGCGGCTGTTGTCACAAAGCCGTTCGGATCAGCCGCGACCCTGTACCTGCCCGCGTCGGCGTCAAACACAAATGCGATGAATATCCACGCACGACCGGGACTCTCACTCGGGTCATCGGTGCAGACTCGCTCCCCGAAGATCAGCAGGTCTTTGTATCCGTCACCGTCGTAGTCGGTGTTCAGGATGTGCAAGAGCCGCGGTTCAAAGAGGAACCCATCGTCGTGCTCATCGATGACATGGACGCTGAACCGATCGAACTCGAGTACTCCGTTGCCTTTCGATGTCACCTCGATGGTTGCTGGCGCACGCAACTGACCTTTGACATGAAGACTGCCCCTCCAGATACGGGAACCTGGCGGCCCGATGTCTTCGAACTGTGACATTTGCACGAGATGTTCGTCATTGTTCGGGCAAGAGTGAGCGCACCCAGAGAGCCCGCCGATTAGCACGGCGGCGAGCCCGACCATCGAGAGGGCACGCCACCCACGGGCTCGATCTCGCACGACTGACTCGGTGATCATGAGATGTGTTTCGGGCCGAAGTTCGAGAGCAAACATTTTTTTACGGTCCAGACGCGTGAAACGCGCCCTCAAGGCGTCGGAGCCGCGCCCCGCACCCCGATCAGCCCGTTGAGCGACTGCACCGCCCACGTCACCACATCATCGCTCAGCGGCCAGATGAACCGGCCGGCGAACAAGAACAGCAGGATGAACAGCGTGAGCGAGATGAGCTGACCATTCTCACCCTCCATGAGATTTCGATACGGCCGGCTGTAGCTCCTGAGGATCCCACCGCCATCCAGCGGCAGCACCGGCAGCAGGTTGAACAGCGCCATGCCGAGGTTGAGCCACGCGCCGAGGAATGCAAAGACCACGCCGATGTCTAGGGGCGCGCCGCCCTTGGCGATGGCGCTGAGTCGCATCGAGCCGCCAGCTTGCATGAGGCCGACCACTCCGAGGATGCACACACCCGCCAGCGCCAGGTTCATCAGCGGGCCGCAGAAGTACACCCACGCGTCGGCGTGCCGCCCGCGCAGGCGCGTCGGATCCACCGGCATCGCGCCCGAGGGCAGGCCGATCAGGTCGAAACAGATCAGCCCTTGCGTGCCCATGTGAACCAGCGGGTTGCCGGTCATGTGCCCCATCTGAATTGGCGTGTCATCGCCTTTGGCGATCGCCGCCCAGCCGTGAGCGAGCTCGTGCATCGTGACGCCGACGACGGCCCAAACGACCCACGCAATGATCAGCCCGTAGCCGCCGGTATGAAAGAGCACGAAGCCCCACCAAGAGTCCATGCCGTCCCCTTTGTCACGCGTTGATCACAGTCGAACTCGAAACGCTGTGCGAAACCCCCGCCCCCCGCCCCCCGAACAAACAAGCCCGCGAGGAGTGCTCGCGGGCTTGAAGGATATCGTCAGTTGAAGTGGATCGCGCAGGCCGTGGCCGCCGCGGCCTTGGCACCGGGTGCCTTGGGCATCGGCTTGGCCGGCAGGATCGCGCTCTTCAGCGCGGTCTGCACGATGGCGTCGAACGTCTTGGGATCGTGGATGGCGATCTCGCTGAGCATCTTGCGGTTCAGCACGATGCCGCTGTTGCGCAGACCGTTCAGGAAGACGCTGTAGCGGGTGCCACGCATCTTGCAAGCAGCGGTGATACGGACGATCCAGAGGCTGCGCATGTCGCGCTTCCGCTGGCGACGATCGCGGTAGGCGTACACGCCGGCGCGAACGATCGCAAGACGGGCGCGCCAGAAGCTGTGGCGCTTGCTGTTCTGATACCCACGGGCTTGATCCATGATCCGCTTGCGCTTCTGAGCACGAGCGGCACCTTTACGTACACGAGGCATACGAAACTCCTTGTGTCTGGCGGGGAGGCGACGTGAAGGGTGTCGCCTGCTTGAATCCCGACGGACGTCTGCACGACCGGGCTCACGGGGAACACCCCCATGACGGCGTGCGTTTCAAAGCCCGGAGCGACCATCGAGAGCCTCGCGGCCATCGGCGGTCACGTCGGGCGGTTGATCAGCTCTTGGCAACGGTCTTGGCCGCCGCGGAACGAGTCGCGCGGACGCCCTTGACCTTCGCGGCCTTGAAGCCCACCTGGCGACCGGTCTGCTCGGCCTTGCGCTGCGACGGCGAATCGCTCTTGCGCAGGGCAGCCCGCGGCATCGTGCGACCACGAACGCGACGGAAGAGCAAGCCTTCCAGCGACTTGGCTTCGGCGTTCGAGACGTAACGGTCCTTGCGGAGACGACGCAGGCGATCGGACGCCTTGCCGCTCTTCAAGTGCTTGCTGTTGGCGCTCTTGTGCTTCAGCTTGCCGGTCTTGGTGAACCGGAAACGCTTCAGCAGACCCTTGTGCGGCTTGTTCTTGCCCATGGAAATGACCTTGAGGAGGGGTCGGTGAGACAGGGGACGGGGGCAGACCGGCCAAAGGACGATCACGCCGCCCGAAGTTGCGGAGAGGATGCTAGGAGGCCCAAGGCGTCAAGTCGAACCGTCCCTCGGGATCGTGGTCGGGCCGCCGATCCGCCACCGGTGGGCGCATTCCGGGCAGCGGGCGAGCCCGTCGTCCGCCGGGTCGGTCTGTGTCAGGTCGTAGAGGCAACTTGGGCAATGGCGCTCGGCGAGCCAGGCGCGGATGATGGCGTCGTCGTTCGCGACGAGGCTCGGACCAGCGGTGATGAACCAGCGAGGCAGCAGCAAGCTTACCCAAACGCCCGTGTACATCGTCGCGATGCTGCTCGTGATCACGAGACTGTGCAAGACAGGGCCTCGCGAAACGAGAATCCAGCCAACAAAGACCAACATGCCCGCGGTGACCACCGTAACTTGCCACAGACTTCTGCGGACAGACTTGTTGCCGAGTCGCACACGCACGCGGTCAGTCATTTGCAGCATGGCGCGGCGCTCTGCGCTGCCGAACTCGCCTGAACTCGACGCGAGGCGGATGAGCGTCGGAGTGCCCGCGTCATCGTGTGCGCGGCTGACGTGCTCACCGAAGAGCTCGCGGATCAACGGCGTGACAAAGCTGCGCCACGCCAGCGCGATGATCCCCAGCGGGCCGGGACGCTGGCGAAGCGCGGGTTTCACGGAGGGGTCGGGAGGTGCCATTGGTGGGAACATTCGGGGCAACGGGTGAGGGCGACGTGGGCTTTGGGGTCGCGGGGATCTTTGGGGTCTGCCGGCTCGGGCGCGAGGTTGGCGAGGTCGTAAAGGCACGCCGGACACCGGCCCTCGGCGAGCCAGGCGCGGATTATTGTGTCGGGATCGCCGCGAAGCGGTGGACCGGCGACGGCGTACGAGCGCTTCGCAAACAAGTACCACCCGTTGAATATCATCAGCGCGAGTGGAAACACTGAGAGTGCAGATGCCTTCGTGAACCCGGTGCCGCCAACAGCGAGCGAAAGCCCGATCAATATCATCGCCATGCAGAAGACCTGCACTGAGATCACAGCGATGTGTACACGACGCACCGACGTGTTGCCCAAACGAACTCGGACGCGATCGAGCGACTTGAAGGCGTCTCGGCGTTCGTCGGAACCGAACGGAAGCGAGCCCGGCACGAGGCGGATGAGCGCCGGTGTTCCCGCGTCGTCCTCGCCGCGGCTAACGTCGTCGTTGACTAGGGCATGGAACAGCGGCGTCCAGAAGCTGTATCCGCGACCGCTCACCTGAGGCCCGCGCTTTCTTCGAGGCCCAGCATCAGATTCGCATTCTGAATCGCCTGACCACTTGCTCCCTTGACGAGATTATCAATCGCCGCGACCACGACCAGCCGCGGCCGCGCCGCTGCCCCGTTGCGTGCGAACGCGCCGTTGATCACGCGAGCATTCACATGGACGCCGTTGGTCTTCTGCACGTCGCGCAGCGTCGGGGCGTGATCACGCACCGTGACGAACCGCTCGCGGGCATACGCCGCGTTGAGCACGCTCTGCGCCATGGCGGTGGTCGTCGTCGCGTCGGTGAGTTCAACGGTGATCGTCGCGAGGATGCCGCGCTCGATCGGGAGCAAGTGGGGGAGGAACAAGACGCGCGGCTCTTCGCCCGCGTGCGATTGAGCGGGCTCCACGCGCCCCGCGATCGCCAGCGTCTGCTCGATCTCCGGCTGGTGGCGATGGTTGCCGATGCCGTACGCGCTGAAGTTGTCGCCCGCCTCGACGATCGTCAGGTGCGGCTTGGCCTCACGCCCAGCGCCGCTGGCCCCGCTCGCGGCGTTGATCACGATCGAATCGCCCTTGATCATCCCCGCGCGCAACAACGGCGCAAGCGCGATCGCCGCCGCCGTCGGATAGCACCCAGGATTTGCAACCAGCGACGCTCCGCGAACCTGCTCTCGGAAAAACTCGGGCAGCCCATAGACCGCTCGCGGCAGATTCGCCAGATCGGTGTGATGATGGCCATACGCCGCCTCGTAGATCGAAGCGTCTCTGAGCCGGTACGCCGCGGAGAGGTCGATGACCTTCACGCCGCGCGACAGCAACTGCGGCGCGTGGACCATCGCCGCCTCGTGCGGCAGACACAGGAACGCCAGACGGCACGCGCCAGCGATCGCATCGTGATCGATCGGGCCGCACATCTCCGGCGTCGTCGCGCCGAGTCGCCCGGCCAATCGCGGGAACTCCCGCACGATCGAGAAGGGCTCGGGCCTGGCGCTGGCGAGGTACGCCGCGTGCATGTGCGGATGGCCCGCGAGCAACTCGAGCAACTCTAAACCCGTATAGCCCGTGGGGCCCAAAATCGCGACCGGCGTTGACATGGGCCAAGCGTAGCAAGCACGCTCGAAAGTCCGTCGTGCTCGTGGTGGGTCCTGATCGCGGAGGAACTGAAAGGAGCGGAGAGGCGTGGTAGATATTCAGGCCAGCTCACGATGATCGCTCAATCCTCCACCTCGATGTCAAAACAGGCCGTTCCTTTTCATGTTCATGTTCATGTTCATGTCCCCCCTCCGCGTTCCTCTGCCCTCCCCGCGTCCTCTGCGTACTCGGTTTCCTCTCGCCAAACCCCTCACCCAAGCGACAGGTCCAACAACTCCGGCTCCACTGTCCGCCCGCCGTTGAATGTCGAGATCGCCGGTCGCACCACGACATCCAGCCCGTGCCCGCTCACGAGCCGCCCGCGATGCTCGCCCCATCGCCACGCAACCACGCGCAGCAACCGCTGCCCGCCTCCGCCCCCCGCCCCCCCCGCCCCCCGCGCCCGCGCGCGAACCGTCAACGCCAGGTGATCGCCCGTCTTGCCCAGCGGCTGCGGCGGGGCCGCGAGCACCATGTCACACAGCAGAATC
>JAIEQQ010000279.1 GCA_019747615.1 Phycisphaerales bacterium | reverse complement strand
TGCACGGGTACCCGGCTGTTCTGCGATCGTGATCGGGCGATATGGACAGTCATTTCAAACTCCCGTGGGGTGTGGGGCAGGCGTCCCGCCTGCCTCCCGAAGACTTCCGGCGAGTGCTGAGTGCTGAGTGCTGAAGGCTGAAGGCTGAAGGCTGAAGGCTGAAGGCTGAAGGCTGAAGGCTGAAGGCTGAAGGCTGAAGGCTCATCTCTCCAACTTCTCTCTCACCGCCGTCGCGAACGCGGCGCCGCGATGCTCATAGTTCGGGAACTGATCCCATGATGCGCACGCGGGCGAGAGCAGCAGCACATCGCCGGGTCGCATGGCGGCCATCGCGGCCTGGGCCGCGCGCTGGACGGTCTCGCACTCGTGGACGCGACCAGCGGCCAGAGCTCGGGCCTCGCTTGCGATCGCCGGCCCGGTCTTGCCGACGCAATAAAGCCCAGCCAGCGCTGGGGCGAGCTGCGCCACCGGCGAGAGCGAGACGCGTTTGTCGTAGCCGCCGGCGATGAGATGGATGTGAGAGGTGCCGCGTGCGGGGTCGCGGAGCGCGTCAAGGGCCTGCATGAGCGAGCTGACGGTGGTGCACTTGGAGTCGTTGTAGAAGCGCTGGCCGTCGTGCTCGTGGACGAGCTCGAGCCGATGCGGCAGGCCGCCGAAAGTTGCCAGGCGCGACGCGAACGCCTCAGCGCTCGTCTGCGGCGCAGCCTCGCGACAGGCGACGAGCGCGACGCCGGCGTTCTGGCGGTTGTGCGCACCCGGGATCTTCAGCACACCGTCGAAGCGTGCGTCGCCAGCGTTGACGACTCGTGCTCGCGTCGCGCCGGCCCATGATTCGAGCCCTGGCCCGAGGATCGCGACGTCGTCGGCGGTTTGGTAGCGGAGGAGTTCTTGCTTGCTCGAGGCGTAGTGGTCGAGGGTGCCGTGCCAATCGACGTGGTTGGGCGAGAGGTTTGTACAGACGCCGGTGCCGGGTGACCAACGCTGCGTGAGGCCGATCCAGTAGAGCATGGCGGAGGAGAGCTCGAGCACGACCCACGTGTCGGCGGTGATCTGGTCGAGCGATTCAAGCAGTGAGCCGCCGATGTTGCCGCCGAAGACGACTGGACGTTCGGTGGCGGCCATGGCGTGGGCGATCATCGCACTGGTGGTGCTCTTGCCGACAGAGCCGGTGATGCCGATGACGTTCCGACGGCTCGGCAGGTGATCGATCAGCAGGCCGATCTCGGTGGTGATCGGCACGCGAGTGTCAAACGCGGCCCGCAGGTACGCGTTCTGCCACGGGCGCGGCACCGCCGGGTTCACCACCACCATGTCGGTCTGTCGAAAGTCCGCTTCGTCGTGCGAGCCAAGGCGCAGCGTGATGCGGCCGTCGCTGATCAACGGGGCGAGTTCCTCCAGCGGCTCGCGCAGGTCCTCGGGCTTTGAGACATCGGTGATGAGCACCCGAGCGCCGCGCGCAGCGAGCCAGCGGGCAGCGCCAACGCCGCCGCCGAATCGACCGAGCCCCATCAGTGTCACGCGTGAGTTCGCAAGGTCCATGCGACAGGGTACCGGGCGAAGCGGTCCATTTGCTACACTCCGAAGCGTGTTGATCGAACTCAATGGCGAACTCGTCGAGCATGATCGGGCGCACGTCAGCGTCTTTGATCGCGGGTTCCTCTTCGGCGATGGGCTGTACGAGGGGCTGCGGGCGTTCACGCATCGCGGGCGGCGGCGATTGATCGCCGGCGCTCTGCATGTCGCGAGATTGCAAGCCGGGCTGGATGAGGCTGGGATCGAGCTGGACGCCAGCAGGCTGCTGACATCAACGGATCGTGTGCTGGATGCGAACGGTGTGAGCGATGCCTTTGTGTACTGGCAGGTCACGCGCGGCACGCCTCCGCTTCACCACGGGCCCGTCCGCTCGCGCATCGCAGTTTCCGGGTACCGGCCAACGACGATGGTCTACGCCCAGCCGCTGCCGCCGCTGGCGTTTGATGGCCCCGCGTCGGAGCCGGCGTGCAAGCGCGTGAGCCTTCAGCCGGACGATCGCTGGTCGCGTGGGCATGTGAAGTCGATCTCGCTGCTGGGCAATGTGCTCGGGGCACTTGCGGGCGTGAGAGATCAGGGCGAAGATGGCGCGGCCGAGACGCTGCTGTTTCGCCCCGGGCCTGATGGCGGGTTGTTGAGCGAGGGAACATACACCAACGTGCTGATCGCGCTGAATCGCCCGGGCGTGACGTCGTCGGGCGATCCGCTGGACGATGTCGAGCTCGTGACGCCGAGCTTGTCGAGTGTGCCGATTCTCAACGGCGTGACGCGGGAGGTGTTGCTGAGGATTGAGCCGCGGATTGTGGAGCGTGCGGTGACGGTCGGGGAGCTCCGCCGCGCGAGCGAGGTGGTGCTGCTGGGGACGACGACGATGGTCACGCGGGTCGTGGCGATCAGTGGGCGTGCGGTTGGCGTGGGGGGTGGTGGGAAAAGTGGGGGAGTGGAGGGGGATGGGCGGGTGGCCCGGGCGCTTCAGGGGCGCTTGTTGCGTGCCTTGACGGACGCCGCGGATGACGCGATTGACCCGAAAAGTGTCGCTTGGAGAGGATAACGACGGATTTTAAGAATTTTCTAGGGGTTTGTTCGTCCGAAGTGCGTTGCTGAGCGAAGCTAGGAGGCGTTTTGCCTCGGCCGGGCGGATGCTCGGCGGTCCGTGCGGACCCGCGCGTGCGGGGGTGGGGTTCGCGGTCTCGGCCGCTGGTCGCGATCGTCTTGGTTGTTGTTCACCAAGGTTTGTTTGGAGAATCCGTTGCTCAACTCTGCATTCTCGGTTTCGTCTCGCCCTGCTGATCTGGTTCGGCCTCGTCGCGCGGGCGTGATTGCGCTCGGGCTTGGCGTGTGTGCGATGAATCTCGGCGTGGCGAGAGCCAGCGAGCCGGCTAGCGCCGGCGAGATCGCCGATGCCGCGGGCGGAACGTGCGGCCCGACGTGCGGGCATGATCATGGCGGCGGCGCGCGAAGCCCGTTCATGGTGGCGATGATGACAGCCGCAGCGAGGACGAGCGACCCGGCGGCGGCGATGGCGCGGCTGATGGACCACGCTCGATACAGCACCACCTGCTATGGCTCGGACGCTGACCCCGAAGCGATTGCCAACGACATGACGCGTTTTGCGCTGCGCCCGGTGAACCTCGGGCCTGTGGGCACGATCATTCCGAAGTTCTTCAGCTCTGGCACCGTGTGGAACGGGAATGTCGCCGTCGGCCAGACGGCGACGCGATCGGCCGGTCAGGCGGCGCGCGCGACGCTGACCTATTCGTTCCCCGATGACGGCCCGACCTGGGGCACATCGACATCCGGCTTCACGCCGGCACCGAACGCGCTGAACGCTGCGATCACGGCGCTCTTTGGTGCCAGCGCCCAGGATCGCGGGCGAGAGTTGTGCCGCCAGGCTCTTGCATCATGGCGACGCAGCGCCGGCATCGACTACACCGAGGTCAGCGACGACGAAAGCAACTTCTCGAACTCGACGCTGAAATCTGGCACTCGGGGCGACATCCGCATCGGCGGCATCCCGCTGGGGCGTACGACCACGGTGCTCGCGTACAACCAGTTTCCCAGCAGCGGCGGTGACATGGTGATCAACACGAGCTACATGACCGGCACGACGCAGCTCGCGTCTTTCAGTAACGGCTATCGCTATTGGCGGAACGTGGTGGCCCACGAGCACGGGCACGGGCTTGGCTACCAGCACGTCATCCCGTGCTCGGGCACCTTCCTGATGGAGCCGCAGATCTCGACAAACTTCAACATGGTCACGATCGACGAGCGCCGCGGCGCGGGGCGGAACTATGGCGATCGATTGAGCGGGAACAACGCACCGGTGCGGGCGGTGGACATCGGGAACCTGACCAGCCCCGCGTTCCGTTCTGTGCGACTGCTCGATCTCTCGACCAATGGGCCCACCGGCACCAACTCGTCGAACCAGGACTGGTTCCGGTTCACGGTGAGTTCGAGCCAGCGCGTGATCATCAGCGCAACGCCCACCGGGGGCAGCTATCTGAACGACCCGCAGACCAGCAACTGCATCGATCCTGCATCGCCGACGACGATCAACGCGACCAACATCGGCGATCTGGCGCTGCGCGTATACACCAGCAACGGCCAGACGCTCCTGTTCGAGGCTGCCCTCAACGGCGTCGGCGTCGCGGAGACCATCGACCAGACGTTCGATCCCGGGACGTACACGATCCAGGTGATCGATGTCACGCCGGGTACGAGTTCGAACGCAACCGTGCAGCTCTATGACCTGGCGGCCTTGGTGCCCGGCTTCACCAGTGAGCCGCAGGCGATCGCGGGGATCAACAAGCGCATCGCGGCCAACACGACTTGCTACTTCATCGGTGATGTCAACTCGCGGGCTACGAACCCCGGCGGCTCGATCTCGGCGTACGCGTGGGATCTGGACGCGAACGGCACGTTCGAGAGCAACTCCGCTCAGCCGACCCGGACGTACCCGTCGAACGGCGTCTTTCCTGTGACACTCCGCGTCACTGATAATCAGGGTCGAATCGCGACGGACACGATCAACGTCACGGTCTTTGGCGCGACGACCAGCATTAACAGCGTGACACCGGCCAACGCCGCGCTCGGCGTGACGGTGCCCGTGGTGATCCTCGGTGCCAACTTGATGGGCGTCACGAACGCCTCTCAGGTCAACTTTGGCCCGGGCATCACGGTCAGCGGCACGCCGGCGGTCTCGCAGTTGGGCACGCGGATCGATGGGCTGTCGATCACGACGAGCCCGAGCGCGACGCTCGGCACGCGCGATGTGACGATCACGAACTCCGACGGCCTCGGCGCCAGCGGCACCGGGTTTGGTGAGTTCACGATCGACCCGCCGCCGGCGACATCGCTGTGCGTCGGTGACATCGCGTATGACACCGGTGTGCCACTGCCGCCGTTTGGTCTTGATCCGGGTGCCGTGAACAACGGGTTGACCGAGGGCGATTACAACCTGTTCTTCTCCAGCTACTTTGACGCGTTGCTGGTGTGCGATATCGCCGACGACGGCGGGTTCGCACCCGCCAGACCCGGCGAGGCGAACAACGGCGTGACCGAGGCCGATTACAACGTCTTCTTCAGCGTGTACTTCAACGGCTGCCCCTGATTGGGCTCGATCGCTTGGCGAATCAGCGACACTCGGTGCTGTGACGAGTCACATCAGCGAGACCGGATCGACATCGACAGCGGTATTCGCGTCGGCGATCAGCAGGCCGGCGCCGCGGAGCTGCGCGAGAAGGCTCTGCAAGGAGCCGCGCGTGGGGGCGGTGAGCTCGATGGCGATGCGATGATGATCGGCGATGCGTGAGATCGGGCAGGGCATCGGCCCGCGCACGCGCACGCCCGGGAAGCAGGGCGCGAGCCGGTTGATCTCGGCGCTCAAGCCCGCGGCGTGCCCCGTCGCTTTGGCCAGTTCGATATCGCGGCAGAC
>JAIEQQ010000478.1 GCA_019747615.1 Phycisphaerales bacterium | reverse complement strand
AGGTCGGCAATGCTGCGCAAGGGGCCCTCGTCGGGCTGCGGCGCCACGAGCTGGCGCGCTTGCCACCAAAGGTCACCGAGCAACCACATGATGTTCGCCAGCAGTGCGGCTGCCCGGCCCCGCGTCATCGGCGCTGCGCCCTCACTTGCCGATGCCCGATCGAATCGCCTGCGCGTAGCGAAGGACGTCCATCGGCGTCCAGACGACGTTGTTCCGCACCCACCAACTGTCGGCATATTTGTCGCCGCCGCCTACGCGCAGCGCCATCGCAGCGACCGTCGAGCAGTTCTGCGCCAGCAAGTGGTACGGCGGCATCGGCCCCTGAAGTTCCTGCCCGCCGGATTGCAGCCCGAAGCCCGCCCACCACGAGCGGATCTTCTCCTCATCAAGCCCCTGAATCATCACGTTCGTCGGCTGCCGGTCCGCCTCCGCCGCGATATCCATCATCAGCGATCGCCTGCGATGCGGCCCGACGTTGAACGCCCCCTCCTCCGGCCACCAACTGATGTAGTCCAGCCCCATCGTCACGCTCGCATGGCCAACCAGCGGGCCGCTCGAAGTCACCGTCGGCCCCCAGACATGCACCGTCAACATCTCGAAGCTCCGTGAAGTGGGTCGGCCGCAGCATACCGAAACGCTGGCCCGAGTGACGATGAACGACCTGCTCACTCACGCTGTCCCCAACCCCCCCCACCCCCATCCCGGTCCTGCCGCTGCCATGCTCCGGCACAACCGCACCCGCTAGACTCAAACTCGCCATGGACGCGGCTGACAACCAACCCGAATCTCGCCCGCAGCCCCCAGCGCCCGCTCCCCCCGCCGCCACGTCCGCCGATCGCGTCGGCGGACACGCCCTCGGCTCCGCCGTGCGTGTCACCTCGCTGGTCACCGTCGCCTCGCGGTTCGGCGGCCTCGCCCGCGACCTGCTCGTGGGCCTGATGTTCAAGGACACCGCCCTCGGCTCGGCGTTCAGCTTCGCCTTCGCCATTCCCAACCTCTTCCGGCGGCTTTTCGGCGAGGGCGCCCTCTCCGCCGCGTTCGTCCCCGAATACACCCAGACCCACAAGCGCGACCCGGCCAACGCCGATCGCCTCGCCTCGCTCACCATGGTCTGGCTGGCCCTCGTCACCACCGTCCTCACCGTGCTCGGCGAGCTCGCGCTCCTCATCGCGCTGCTGACACTGCCGCCCGATGAAGAGCGCTTCATGGCCATCACCCTCACGATGGTGATGCTGCCCTTCATGCCGTTCATCTGCATGGCCGCGATCTTGTCGGGCATGCTCCAAGTCCACTCGAAGTTCGGCCCCGCCGCCAGCGGCCCGCTCATCCTTAACGCCTTCATCATCGGCGTCGGCCTGTGGTACGTCTTGCGAGGCGAAGCCGCGACGCTCACGGCCGGCGTGATCATCGGAATCGCCACCACCCTCTCGGGCCTGACCCAAGTCCTGTGGTTCCTCTGGCTCCTTCGCCGGGATGTCCGCTGGACGCGGAACACCGCCGGCGCTCGCGAGGCCGGGCAGACCATGCTCAAACGCTTCGTCCCCGTGCTCATCGGCGCCGGCACGCTCCAGCTCAACACGTTCATCGACCTGCTGATCGCCAGCTTCCCGATCTGGGTCGGGCCGACGATCCTGGGCATCGCCTACCCGCTGGACGACGCCAGCGCCACCATCCTCGCGATGACCAGCCGGATCTACCAGTTTCCGCTGGGGGTCTTCGGGATCGCAGTGGCCGCCGCGGTGTTCCCGCTCTTATCGCGCGCCGCGGACGAGCCGGGCGAGTTCGCCAGTGTCCTGCGCCGCGGCGCGCGACTCTCGCTCTTCATCGCGGTCCCGGCGACGATCGGCCTCGTGCTCGTTCGCCACGACGCCACCGCCGCCCTCGTGCCCACCTTCAGCGACATCGGCAAGGCCCGCTGCGCCGATGTGCTGCTGGGCTTCTCACTCGGCGTCTGGGCCTACTCCCTCACCCACGTCTTCACCCGCGCGTTTTACGCCCTGGGCGATACGAAGACCCCCATGCGCATCGCGATCTGGATGGTCGCCATCAACGTCGCGCTCAACCTCACACTCATCTGGCCCCTGCGCGAGGCCGGCCTGGCGTGGTCCACCAGCATCTGCGCCGCGGCTCAGGTGCTCATCCTCTGGCGCATCCTCAGCCGCCGCGCGTCGATCCAGCTCGACAACGCGACGCTGAACGCGATCCTCAAAATCCTGCTCATGTCCGGCCTCATGGCCGTCGCGGTCTTAGCCCTGACCCTGATCTGGCCGGCGACCCCGGAAGACCGCTGGCGCATCCACGCCCTGCGACTTCTGGCCAGCACCGCGCTGGGTGCCGCGGCCTACATCGGGGCCGCCAAAGCCCTCAACGCCCCAGAGCTCGGCTGGCTCCTCAGCCGCGGCAGACGACCAAACCCGTAGGGTGTCCTAGGCCGCCCTAGGAACCACCGAGACAGGGACCAGTCGCGTGCGAGGCACGCGGCGCAGGCGACGGATCATTCCAGCTCGATCGGTCCTCAAAAAGCGAAAAACGGCCCTTGTAGGCCGTCTTTCATTCCACCGTAGTGGAGGCAAGGGGACTCGAACCCCTGACCTCATCCATGCCATGGATGCGCTCTACCAAAACTGAGCTATGCCCCCATGATCGATGAGCGTTCGTACGCCCGATCACGGAACCGAGATGTCAAACCAGCCGCGCAGGGCGTGGCCCGAACCGAACGCCGACTCGATGGCATGTCGAGTCGGGAGGTATTCTAGCCTCTTGGCGATCGAAACCAAGTGGGGCCAGAGATTGGCACATTTCGGCAATCTGGCGTTGCCGGGGCGTAGGTCTGCGGCCATCGTGGCGACCGGGCACCGGCGGGACGGGAGCAGGGCGGGCGAGCATCTTGACCGTGGCCAAGAGGCTGAATCGATGCGGAGCACAGGCGATCCATGACCAAGTTCTTCAGCATCCTCCTCATCCTGCTGCTGGGCATCGGCGGGCTCTATCTCATCGGCCTCGGCACCGAGCGTTGGTGGGCTCAGCACGTCGCCATCACGTCTTGGCCCTCGGTGACCGGTCTCGTCACGTCGTCTCAAATGACCACGTCGCGCGGCAGCAAGGGCAGCACGAACTACCACGCAGAGATCAGCTATTCCTACTGGGTCTCGACGCTCGGCTCGCAACCGCTGCGCAGCACGAAGCTCTTGCCCATCGGCGACTCCCACGATGGGGGCTACGACACCGCCGCTCGGCGTCTGACGCTGTTCCCGCAGAACGCTTCGATCAAGGTCTATCACCATCCAGATGATGCTCACGACTCGTTCATCCTCAACGACTATCAGTGTTGGCCGATGGCCGTCACCAACGGTGGCGTCGCTCTCCTGGCGTGCGGCGCGTGGTGCCTCTTCCGCCTGAACTCTCGAACACGCCAGACCACCGAACCGGTCGATGACGGCTGGGTTCTGCTGCGTCCGTGCGACACGATCGCGGAAACATCGCACTCGTGGACGGCCTTTTCAAGCATCTCGGCCCTGCTGATTCCACCAATCGTCGCGCACGCGATCATCGCGCCGCGGCACCACCTGGAGATCGGTTTCTGGATTGTCAGCGGTGTCTCCACGCTCTGGCTCGCGTTCGCGACGTTCAACTGGCTCCGCGTCTGGCGCGCCGCCCGAGCGTTCACTGAGCCTGAAGTCTTCCTCTCGCCGCCCATCCCCACGATCGGTGAGCCGCTGACCTTGATGATCGACGCGCCGCTCAGACCCGGCGTTGAAGGCACTGCCAGTGCCACGTTGATCTGTGAGAGCGTCCGAACCGTCGGGTCTGGAAAGAGCCGCCGCGAAATCCGCGATCGACTCTTCACCTTCGAGGCGGCGCAGTCACCCAACCCCGGCCCCAACGCGGCACCTCCATCGCTTCTCATCGACACCATCCTCCCACCCTCGGTTCCGCTCAGCACCCCAACCGTCAGCGGGTCGCGAATCGAGTGGCGACTCGACATCAAACTGACGGCCGGACGCCGCGTCAAGCACACCGCAAAGTACCCGCTCGAAGTGCGCGAGGCTCCGTAGTGCCGACTCGTCCATTCACTGGGGTCCGTGGCATTGGACGTGCCACTGATCCGGCTTTGCGGATCAGTGTGGCTGGGCTCACGATACTCCACGAGCACTGATCCGCAAAGCCGGATCAGTGGCACCGACCCAACTGTTCCCCTCGACCCTCGAACCTCGGCCCTCAGCCCTCGGCCCTCACCCCTCGGCCCTTCCCCGCCCCAGCGCCCGATCCACCCCCGCGATCACCTCATCGGTCGTGATCCGATCAATGCGGCAGCGCTCCGGGTGATCGTCCGCAAGTTCCTCTGAGGGCAGCGTCGGGTCCGCGGTGATGATGATCTCGCGCGTTGTGCCCGGGTGCTCCGGCAGCAGCGTCCAGCGCGGGTCCGTCGGGCCAAACAGCGAGACGCACGGCACCCCAAACGCCGCCGCGATGTGCCGCGGCCCCGTGTCATTGGTCAGCACCAGCTTCGCGCGTCGCACGATCCCCTTCAGCGACGCGACCGTCCCGCCCAGCTCATGCAAGCACACCACCATCCGCTCGTCTTCTGGATGATCCAGCACGATCGCATCGCGGATGATCGAGACCAGCTCACCCTCGGCCGGCGAGCCGTTGATCGCGACCTTGAGCCGATGCTGGCTGATCAGGTGATGCGCGACGCCGGCGAAGCGCTCGACGGGCCAGCGTTTGGCGGGGTTGTTGCCGCCGGGGTTGATCAGGGCAAAGGGCTCGGGTTCGGGGCCGACTTCGCCGAAGACCGGCCCCGGGTCGAGGCCGCCCTTCATCAGCACTTGGCGCGATTCCTGATCCTGGCGCTCGGTGCTGCTGAGTTCGAGCATCGGCGTCCAGTTGACCACCGACGAGCCGTCGGTGCGCGTGGCCATGTCCACGATGAAGCTCCGCGAGCGCAGCACCTCCAGCAGCGCCCGCCCCGCGGTCAGGTAGTAATCCACGGCGCTGATCGGCTCCCACCCCTTGCGTGGCGGCGGGCGCCTCGGCGCAATCAACCGCTCAGTCAGCAGCACCCCGCGCCCGTCACGGTCATACCCCACGCGGATCGGGATCGACGCCAGCCGAATCGCCATCGCGCTGGCAAACGAGTTGGGCAAGAGCAACGCGGCGTCAAACCGCAGCGCCACGAGCTTTGACGCGATCTTCGCCGGCCCCGTCACCGAGCGCCCGTCGGCGACGATGATGTCATCCAGCAGGTCACTACCGCTCAAGAGCTCATCCAGCCCCGGCCTCACCAGCCCCACGATCACCGATCGCGGCATCGCCTCTCGCAGCAACCGCAACGTCGGCGTGGCCATGACCGTGTCGCCCAGCCACGAGGGCAGGAACACCAGCACACGGGCAGGACGCAGCTCAGGCATCGCCGCCAGTTATAGCCGAATCGCCACGATCAAGCACGCACCATC
>JAIEQQ010000637.1 GCA_019747615.1 Phycisphaerales bacterium | reverse complement strand
GCAGGTGCAACTGCACCAGTTCCTTTCGCAGCGCGGCGCGGGCGGCGGCGATGTCAAGCCCGGCGATCACTTCGTCCATCTTGCCGGGCGCGGGGAGGATGAACATCGCTCGCGCGGGGTACGCGTTGTTCTCGGCTTTGTAGTTCAGGGTTGCGATCGTCGCGCCGGGGATCTCGGCGTAGAGCGTCCAATCGGTCTTCTCCATCAGCGGGTGCTCGATGGACTTCTCGGGCGAGAGGAAGAACTTCTGCGGCTTGGTGTCAGCGATGTCGAACGGCTCGTCCCACTGCGCGTTGAAGTACACGGCGCTGGTGATGACCGAGCTGGTATCGCTGGCCAGCGAGCCGGCGTCGATGAGTTGGGTGATGAGGTTGTTGGTGGACGCCGCGACCCACGTGTTGATCGCGCTGGCGGCGGAGTGAGGGTCAGAGAAATCGAGTTGCTTGTCGTCGGCGTTGAACCTCGCGGCGAGGGTGGCGCGGTAGGAGTCGAGCGTGGAGAGTTTGGGGTTGATCCAGAGGCGGCTGGACTCGACGAGCT
Source organism: Phycisphaerales bacterium (assembly GCA_019747615.1). The sequence goes on along the minus strand of JAIEQQ010000637.1, from coordinate 4,887 downwards.
TGAACGCGGACTTGGGCCCGGTGCTGGCAAGAACCTCGCTGCGGAGCGCGTCGGAGTTGGCCTGCGGGTTGGCGAGCTTTGAATCCTGGCGGAGAGATCTGGTGATGCCCGCGTGGGTTGGGCCGCGTGCGCCGGCGCGGGCCATCTCCAGCGCGGTGGCGATGTTCCAAGGTGACACGGCGACGTTGCCGGGCGCCTTGGCGACGCCTCGGAAGATGTCGGCGGCGAAGGTGTTGTTCGCGGCGACTGCCGGGGCGATGTCTGCTGGCGGGGTCAGCGGTGCGCCGGTTGTGCTGGCGGTGGCCGCGGGTTTTCCCGGGCCGCCGCTGGAGGGATCGCGCGGTGCGCCGACTGGCGGAGAACCCGCGACCATCAGGGTTGTTGCGGCGACCAACGCGGCGGAGAGATGCATCATCGGCGGGCTCCAGTGATCAGTGACTTCACGGCGCGACGCCACAACGCGTCGGTCGGCTGTTCAGGCCGGCGGAGAGCGTGTTGGTTCACTGGAGTTCGGAGATTTCTGCAAGGTCCGTGGCGGGCGGCGGGCGGCCGGGCTCAACCGATGCGGAGGCCGCCGCTGACGTCGATGAAGGTGCCGGTGATCCAGCGGGCGTCGTCGGAGCAGACGAAGGCGACGGCGTCGGCGATGTCTTCGGGCTTGCCGAGGCGGCCGAGGGTGGTGCTGGCGATCATGTGCTTCTTGATGTCCTCGGGGAGGCCGGCCTTGAGCATTTCGGTTTCGGTGGTGCCGGGGGCGATGGCGTTGACGGTGATGCCCTTGGCGCCGAGCTCAAGGGCCTGGCCGCGGGTGAGGCCTTCGACTGCGGCTTTGGATGCGCAGTAGACCGAGCCGCCGGGGAGGGAGGCTCGCGCGCCGCCGGAGGAGATGTTGACGATGCGGCCGGAGGTGCCCTTGAAGCGGCGGCCGAACTCACCGGCGGTGAGCACGACGCTGAGCACGTTGGCGCGGAAGACCTTTTCGAAGTGTTCCTTGTCGGCCTCGACGACCGGCTTGGTCTCGTAGACGCCGGCGTTGTTGACGAGGATGGTGACGGGGCCGAAGGCTTTCTCTGCGCCGTCAAAGAGTGCTTTTACCGCGCTGGGATCGCTGAGATCGCCCTGGATCGCGACGGCTTTGCCGCCGGCCTTGGTGATTGATGCGACGGTCTCTTGCGCCGGGCCGGCGCTGCTGGCGTAGTTGACAATGACCTTGGCGCCGTCGGCGGCGAGGCGGTGGGCGATGGCCGAGCCGATGCCGCGGGCGGAACCGGTGACGATGGCGACGTGGTTCGAGAGATTCGGCATGATCAAACTCCTGAAACAGATGGATGTCACTTGCCCGACAGATCATTGCAAATCATGTCTTGATCGGGAGCGTCCTCAGATGCGTCCGCATCGTATGGGTTTCTTGCATGTCGTGGATTTCACGTCGGGATCATGGAGGGCCAATGAGTACGGCGAACAACGGGGACGCCCGAGGGTCAACGCGGTAATGAGCCTGGCGCTTGGTCGGCCGGCGCGGCGCGTGTGCTTTGCCGGCGTCCTTCGAAGTACCACGCGCGACATTGTGGCACGCGCCACGTACCATCGGCACCATGGGATGGTGGTCTTCTGATGCGGGCACGGTGGATGATCGCGGTCGCGTGGTGGATCCTGCTCGCGCGGAGGTTGCCATTCGGGTGGAGTCGGCCAGCGGGCAGGTGGATCCGGAGCTGCGCGAGATCTGGCGGCGGATGGGGGCGATACCTCGCAGGCAACTGATGATGGAGTCGATGAGCTGGTTGATGATCGCGGGCATTCTGGCGCTGACATTCGCCATGGTCATTGGATCTATGGCTGCGCCCGGGCTCGGTCTGCCGCAGTGGTCCGCGGCCATCATTCCAGCTGTGGTCGGGCTCACGTTTCCCTTCATCGTTCGAGCAACAACTCGAACGAGCCGCTTCGGGCGGTCGATCGAAATGTACACGTACTACGGGCGTTGCCCGCAGTGCTTGTCGAGCCTGCGTGGGTTGAATGCGGACTGGGATGGTTGCGTGGTGTGTCCGGAGTGTGCCGCGGCGTGGCGGGCTTCGCGGATCGCGCCGGCGCATGTGCTGGACGCGCTTCGGGCGACGGATCCGGCTCCGACGCCGGCGCGACCGACGCCGGACCATCGCGATGGCGCGGGGTGGACGTGGCCGCCGCGGCGAGCGCCGGTGACGGTGCTGGATGCGTTTGCGCGTCCGGTGCCGCTGGCGGCGGCGGATCTGAGCAACTTGAACAGCGCGGAGCTCGCGGAGATTCCGCGACTCGTGCGTCAGCGGCTGACGAGTGCGGCGGGTGGGTTGGTTGATCGTGTGATTGGGCTGGCGTGGCGTGCCGCGGTCATTGCGATGCTCTTGTGGCTGGCGTACTTGCAGATGGCTCGTTCGCTTCCGCTGCGGTTCACGGTTGAATCGATCGGCGGGCTGATGGCGGGCGTCATGTTCACGTTCCTCGCGGTGTTCTTCAGCACGAGCCTGCCGCGGCTGTTTGCGCGGACGAGGGTGGTGCGTGTGCGGCGGTTTGTGCAGGCGATGTTGGCGGCGGATCGGTGCCCGTCGTGCGTGGCGTCGATGGTGGATGTTGAGCGCGAGGTGCACGAGGGGCGTGACGTGTGGCGGTGCCCGCGGTGCGCGGCGGAGTGGGCGGCGGGCGGTGAGGTGATTGCGCCATCGGGCTCGGCGTGGTCGAGAGCGCGGTGAGATGTGCGGCGGCGTGGGGGCGTGTGGGCTGTGGCGAGGGGAACATACTGTCGCGGGTATGGCGTGGTGGAGCTTCGGAGCACGGTACACGGATGATCGCGGGCGCGCGGTGGATGTGGCGCGGGCCGCGCACGCGTTGAAGATGGAGAGCGCGAGCAACGACCGCGAGCCCGAGCTTGAGGAGATCTGGCGACGGAACGCGGGGGTGCCGCTGGAGAATCCGTTGACGGCGCGGATCGATCCCATGGTGCTCGTGCTTGGGCTGGCAGCGGGCGCGATGGCGATCGTGGCCCCGATGGCTGCTCCGATGCTGGGCATTCCGCAATCGGTCATGGGGTACGCGTGGCCGGTGGCGTTTATCGCGTTGATCTTTGCGATCGCATCGATCCAACCCACGCGGGGCTTCGGGAAGTGGATTGAGGTGTACACGTACTACGGGCGCTGTGCCCAGTGTCTCTCGAGCTTGCGCGGGATCGCGCCAGCGGGCGACGGGTGTGTGGTGTGCCCCGAGTGCGCCGCGGCGTGGCGGGCGTCGCGGCTCGCGCCTGCGAGCGTGCTTGACGGGTTGCGCTTAACCGACGCACCGCCGACGCCGGAGAAACCAACGCCGGACCATCGCGACGGGCGCGGGTGGACGTGGCCACCGAAGCCGGTTCGGGACACGGTCTACGACGCGTATGCGCGGCCGGTGTTGCTGGCGGCGGCGGATCTGAGCAACCTGAGCGCTGAGGAACGGGCCGAGATTCCGCCGGCGGTGTTCGATGAACTGCGGCACGTCGCGGGCCACTGGATGGATCGGGTTCTTGCGGTTGTATTGCGGCTTGGCGCGACCGCACTTTGCCTGTGGTTCGGTTACGTTTCTCTGCAGCGTGCGCTGCCGTTCAAGTTCACCAGCGATTCCGCGCTCGCAGTCCTGGGCGTGGCGATGGCCACGGTGTTTGCGGGGTTCTTCGCGTCGAGGCTGCCGCGGTACTTCCGGCGGGCGACGGTGACGCACGTCAATAGCTTCATGCAGGTGATGCTCACGGCCGATCGCTGCCCCTCGTGCGTGGGCTCGCTGGCGGGCGTGGAACCGGGCGAGCACGGCGTGCGGCGGTGCCCGCGTTGCGGGGCGGAGTGGGCGCCGGCGGGGCGCGTGGTGGCGAGGGAGTCGGGGGCGTATTCGCGGGCGCGGTAGCGGGAGGAAGTCGCAACGGTGCATGGCGCGCGGGGCGGAAAGCAAGGGTGTGAACGATGATTCGAGCGATTGACAGAGCGGTGGCGTGGTGCTTTCTTCGAAGACTGACCGTGGTCGCTGCGTGTTTGGTCGCGTTCTACTGGGGCATGGGTGCGCTGCTCTTCTCAACGTCTGAGTCACTGCAGCACGGACTGACGGCGTACTCACTGATCTCGCTCAACCCACTGATGGACGCTACAAGGGCGCGGGGGAGAGCTGCACCCGCCTCCTACTTTCGAGTGAACGGCGTCTGGGTTGACGCCGGCAACGCGCGGATCGCACCCGCCGAGCCGCCACCATATGACTGCTCAGTGATGATCGTTCGAAAGCGGAGACCCAGTGTCGGCGTGGGTTTCGTCTTGCCGTGGGTCGCGTTCGTGCCGGGCGTTGTGCCCGTGTCGGTACTTCCTGAAGCTGAAGAGGCCACGATAAGCGCGGCGGATCAGGACGCGGTGCTGAAGTTGTACGCCGCGAACTGGTTGGGTGACGCGGAGGCTGCGCGGTATCTGCCGGAGGGCGGGCGATGGAGGTCGCGTGTGATCTGGCGAAACGTGCTGCACGACGCGATGGCGTTGGCAGTGTTCGCCATCGCGGCGTGGGCGTTTGTGCGACGAAGGTCGTATGTGAGGCTGCGCGAAGTCATTGCCGAGCGACGGCCGCGGCGGCTGTGTGTGCGGTGTGGGTACGACCGATCGGCAACGCCGGGGCGGCGGTGCCCGGAGTGTGGGTTTGGGAACTCGTGGGTTGGGTGAGTTGGCCCCAAGACGAGCACCCTTTCAGGGTGCGACGAATCGACGGCGCATCCGGGGGTGTCGCTCGAAGACTCGCTCCACCCCCGGCTACTGGCGATCAGCCCGTCGGGCTGAGAGGTGTGGGTTCGAAGGGTGTGGAGTGTGCGAGTCAAAGCGGCGCGATCGGCGTGCGGCGGCGCGCGACTCAAAGAAAAGC
>JAIEQQ010000082.1 GCA_019747615.1 Phycisphaerales bacterium | reverse complement strand
GTCCTCTCATGCCCCCATCTTCGCACGCCGTACCCGTCCGGTTGCGCCTGACAAGGGGTTTTTCAACGGCCTGCTAGGGTCGGAGAATCTGCGAGCCGGCTTCGCCACCACGCCACGAGTGTGAAGGGTTCATTCACCGAACAACCGCCGGATGTAGGGTTTATCCGCGTCTGAATCCCGGCAATGATCTGTTGCAATCGCACCCGGATCGAGTAAGTTTGAGGTGCCGAGCGTGTTCCGGCGTTGTCGCCCTGATTCTGCGGGCGCTGACGGGCAAAAACAACTCAGAAGACTGTACTCAGGGCCGTTGGCGGTGCTTGAGTCGTCCGTCGTCGCTGTCACGCCATGAGAGCATCGGCGGTTTCGGCGCTGCGGAGTCATTTACAGAGGAGTCCCACGGATGAAGAAGATTCTTGTACCTGCCCTGCTCGCGGCTGCCGCGCTCTTTGCGACGGCACCCGACGCGCGAGCCCAGCTCGTGATCGGCAACGACAGCTCCACCGGCCAGTTGTGGGTGATCGACATCGTGAACGGCGGCACGAACACGCGCCAACTTGTGAGCGGGACCACCGCGCAGGTGCGCGGCATCGCTGCGGACAACACCAACGGGGTGCTGTATTGGCTCGATGGCACCGTGGCTCCGCAGTCTCTGTACAAGGCGACGATGACCACCAGCGGCACGCTCACGCCGGTGCTCGTGGGCGTGGTCAGGTCCGGCGTAACCAACGTTCCGCTTTTGTCGCTGGCGTTTGACACCGTCGCGGGCAAGCTCTATGGCTACTGGGACTCGGCGGCGGTGGGTACCGAGGGCATTTACGAGATCAACGTCGCCGATGCGACGATCACGTCGGCCTATCTCCCGGGCGTGACAGGGGGCCAGGCAACAGGCTTGGACTACGACGCAGCGACGGACGCGTTTTACTACACGAACGACTTGACCACGGTCACGACGTTCAGCCCGAACGGTCGCGGCTTGTACAAGCTTTCCAAGCCGCTGACCGCTCCCACCGTCTCGTTCGTGACCGCTTACCCGGGAACAGATACGGACGTCGACGGCTTGGCGACGGGCAACGGGCGTGCCTACCTCATCAACGATAACGCGGCGCACTACGTCTACAACCTCACCACGAACGTCTACGAGCCCAACATCCCTCAGACGTTCACGAGCACCGGCAGCGAGTCCGGCGGTGCATGGGCACCCGGTTTAGTTCCCGCGCAGGCCAACGGCGGCAACGTCGCGGTCACGATTTCTGATAGCCCGGATCCGCTGACCATCCCGCCGGGCGGGGATATCACGTACGTCATCACCGCCACAAACCTCGGGCCGGATCCGGCAACGGGCGTCACTGTCACCGGCACGCTGCCGGGCAACGTCACGTTCTCGTCGGTCACTGCGCCGGGCACTCACAACGCCGGCGTCATCAGCGCGAACTTCGGCACGCTGGCTTCGGGCGCATCGGGCTCGATCACGGTCGTTGTTGCGGGCCCGGTCTCGGCGCCGGCAACGGTGACCTTCACCGTTGATGCGACGACCACGTCGCTCGACCCATTCCTGACCAACAACACCGCCACCGCGACGACCGCGGTCACTGAGCCGCCAGCGAACCTCTCAATCGTTGTGGTCGATGCGCCCACGACCCTGGTCGTCCCGCCGGGCGGGGAGATCACGTTTACTGCGACTGTCAACAACACGGTCGCTGGCAACAACGACGCCAACAACGTCGTCGTCACCGCGACGGTGCCGCCGGACTATGACTTCGTGTCGGTGACGGCACCTGCCACGTACAACGCGGGCACCCGCGTGATCACCGCGAACCTCGGCACCGTGACCTTCGGCTCCTCGCCGCAGATCGTCGCGGTCGTGTCGCGAACCACGCCGGTGGTCGGCTCGGTGACCGTCACGTTCCCCTGGAGCGTGACGTCGTCGGCGGCGGACCCCGTACTGACGAACAACACGGACAACGAGACAACGATCATCCGTCAGCCCCAGGCGGCGCTGACGATCTCGAACGTGGACAGCCCAGATCCGATCGCGGTCCCCCCTGGCGGCAACATCAACTACCTCATCACGGTGACCAACGGCCAGTCGGCAACGACGGACCCCAACGGCGCCGCGAACGTGACGGTCACCGGCGTTCTGCCGCCGGAAGTCTCGTTCGTCTCGATCGATGCGCCGGGCACCTATGACGTGCCGACGCGCACGATCTCGACAAACCTCGGCACCGTGTTCAACGGCGCCCCGGCGGCGTTCAACGTCGTCGTCAGCGCCGACACGATCGGCAGCGCGGTCTTCCCGGTGACCGTCTCGACCACCACCTTCGAGCCCACCGTTACCAACAACACCGCCACCGCGACGACCACGATCCGCCCGCCGCAGGCCAACCTTGGCGTCGCGATCATCGATCCGCTGGATTGCGCGATCGATGCCGGCGAGAACTTCTCCTACACCGTCAACGTGACCAACGCCGGCACCGAGACCGGCGAGGGTGCCGTCCTCCAGTTCACGCTTCCCAGCGATGTCGATGCGACCTTCGTCTCGTCGTCACCGGCCCTGGTCCCGGTTGCTGGCGTCATCACCTACAACATCGGCACCGTCAACGTAGGCACGCCCGTGTCGCTCACCGTCAACATGACCGCCATCACCGCCGGCGCAACGCTCTCCAGCTCCGCAAGCGTCACCGGCACGCTCGTTGACCCCACGCCCGCGAACGACACCGCCAACCAGACCACGCTTCTCAGCTCCGGCGGCGGCCCCACGACCGCGGCCATCAAGGGCGTGATCTCCACGATCGCCGGCTCGACGAGCTCCAACGTGCCGGGCCTTCCCGGTGTGAAGTTCTCTGGAACGATCATGAACCCGCCGTGGGGCAGCCCCGACGGCACAAACTTCATTCAGGTCGTGGACACGGACCAGCCGACGGCCTCGGACTTGGTTGTGCTCGTCTCTCGCAACGGCGTGATGACCGTCGAAGCCCGAGAGGGCAACCCGATCACCGGGATCACCCCCGCAATTGCAACGAACTTGGTAACGGTCATCGACACCAAGGCCGCGATCAACAACGCCGGCAACTTCGCGTTCTCCGGCACGTTCACCGGCTCGGCGTCCAACGACTATGTGGTCAAGAACGTCGCCGGCGTGTATTCGCTGGTGATCGATGAAGACACGACGCCATCGGACACGATCGTGTCAGGCTCGGCAACGTGGAACGACGTCGCGGGCAACGTGACGATCGCTCCGAACAACCAGGTCACGTTCAGCGCCGCAGTGAACGGTGCGCCCGCGACGACATCGGACAACGCCACGGTGCGTGACGACGGGGCGACGGCCCTGGCGGTCGAGGGCGTGACGACTCCGGGCAACTTGGCCGGAACGCCGTCAACCTGGCAGAACTTCAGCTCGTTGGACTCGCTGGGTCTGACGTTTGACGCCACCCACACCAACTGGACCCTGAGCGGCGACACCGACAACGCGACGACGACGAACGACAACATCGCCGTTCGCAACGGCGATGTCATCATGCAAGAGGGCGAAACCTTCACCGGCGCGACCGGAACGATCACGACAATCGGTCGAGTCCGCACCGGCTCCAACGGTGACTGGCTCGGCAGCTTCACCGGAACCGGCAGCATTGTGTACGTCGTCCGCAACGGCAACATCCTGATCAAGACCGGCGACGCGGTCCCCGGTGGCAACGGCGAGACCTTCAATCGCTCCTGCTTCGAGGTTGCCAGCAACGCCAACGGCGACTATGTCTACGGCGTCGAGACGACCGAGGCCGACGTGCTCCGCGACGGCGTGCTCGTGCTCAACAACACCAGCGTCATCGCGCGTCAGAACGATCCGATCGACCTGAACAACGACGGCGTCTTCAACGACGACGCCTTCATCCGCACCTTCGAGACCGACAACATCTTCATGTCCAACACGGACGTCTTCGTGACCGTGACCCTGCGTGGGCCGGGTGCCGCGCTCTGCGCGACGTCGGACACCACCGCGATCGGCGCGGCTCTGATCCGCATCCCGTTCACCTCGAGCCCTGCATTCCCGCCGCGTTGCAACGGCGCCGACATCGCCTACGACAACGGCGACTTCCTCCCCCGCGCCGAGATCGTTGACGGCACCAACGGCACCCCGGCCATCCCCGGCCCGGCCACCGGCACCAACAACGGCGTGACCGAAGCGGACTACAACATCTTCTTCGCCAACTACTTCGACGCCTTCCCGGTCTGTGACATCGCCAACGACGACAACACCAGCCGCGTCCCCACCCCCGCCCCCGGCACCGTCGTGAACAACGGCGTGACCGAAGGCGACTACAACTACTTCTTCAGCGTCTTCTTCGACGGCTGCGTGCTCTAAGACGAAGGCCGAGGTTTCAGGGCCGAGGGCCGAGTGGGAAGCCACTGGGCATCGGGCACTGGGCTGAAGGCTGATAGCTGAAGGCTGATGGCTGAAAACTGAAAGCTCCCTCAAGCCCCGGCTCATCTGAGCCGGGGCTTTTTCGTTTTGGCCGGAGCTTGCCGGCGGGACCTTCCCCGCGCGTTGGGCGTGCGATTGTGCTGGTGGCATCGCCGGCGCACGCCAAGGATCATCCGATGACCGACGCGAACACAACCGCACCCGCCGCGACTTCTGGCGTTCGCTTTGCGGACCGGCTGCTCTTGGATCTCGCCGCCCGCGCCGCGTATCGCGGCGCGGGCAACGTCGAGCCGAATCCGCTCGTCGGCGCGGTGATCTCTCGCCCGGCTCCGGCGGGCGAGGGTGCTCCGGGGCTTGACGCGAGGGCGGTGCTTGGTCGCGTGGTGAGCATCGGGCATCATCGTCGGTTTGGCCAGGCGCACGCCGAGGCCGACGCCATCAATCGCGCACGCCAGCTCGGCGTCGATGTGCGAGGCTGCATCATGCACGTGACGCTTGAGCCGTGCTCGCACACGGGCAAGCAGCCGCCTTGTGTGGATGCGATCCTCCGCGCAGGTATCGCGGAGGTGGTCATCGCGCGGGCGGATCCGAACCCCGTCGCGTCCGGCGGCGCGTCCCAGCTCGCCGGTGCAGGCGTTCGCGTGCGCTTCAGCGAAGCCTCGCACAACGCTCGCTCGCTGAGCGAGCCGTTCGTCGCGAGACTTACGTCGTCTCGCCCCTGGGTGATCGCCAAGTGGGCACAGACGATCGACGGCCGCATCGCCACACGCTCGCTTGAGAGCAAGTGGATCAGCTCGGCTCGCTCGCGTCATCGCGTGCATCAGCTTCGCTCGCGCGTGGACGCGATCATCACCGGCGTGGGCACGCTCATCGCCGACAACCCGCAACTCACCGCGAGAGATGTGCCGCTGCGGCGTGACGGTCGCGCGGCGCTGCGCGTCGTGGTCGATCCGCAGCTCCTGGGCGTGCTGCGACATCTTGAGTCGGGGCGCA
>JAIEQQ010000517.1 GCA_019747615.1 Phycisphaerales bacterium | reverse complement strand
GTTGCCCCAGTTTCCGAGCCTATCACGTCGCAGCGCCTGACCAAGGGCGGGGCGGGCGATGACGGAGTCGAGAAACGATCGCGTGCGGCGAGCGACGCTGTCGCGGGCGTCACGCGTGGCGTCGCGCCCGATCCGGCGCGGTGCATCCGCGTGCGAGGCGCGCGAGAGCACAACCTCAAGGGCATCGACGCGGACATCCCGCGCGACAAGCTGGTGGTGATGACGGGGCTCTCGGGCAGCGGCAAGTCTTCGCTGGCATTTGACACCATCTTCGCCGAGGGTCAGCGGAAATACATGGAGTCGCTGTCGGCGTACGCACGCCAGTTCCTTGATCAGCTCAAGAAACCGGACGTCGATGACATCCAGGGTCTGCCGCCGACGATCGCGATCGAGCAGCGATCCAGCGGCAGTAACCCGCGATCGACCGTCGCGACGAGCACCGAGATCTACGACTATTTGCGCTTGCTGTTTGCGCGCTGCGGGCGCCCGGTCTGCTGGCATCCGACGAAGGTGGATAAGGACGGCGGCGTGCTGGCTCGCTGCGGCCTGCCGATCAGCGCGACCCAGAGCACGCAGATCGTTGACAGCGTCCTCACCGTCGCGGCGGGGCGGCGCATCCTGGTGCTCGCGCCGGTGGTGCGAGCCCAAAAGGGCTTTCATCGCGACGTGCTGCTGGACTTGCAGAAGCAGGGCTGGGGACGCGTGCGCGTCAATGGCGACGTCAAGGAGATCCGCGAGGTTCTCAAGGACGAAAGCGAGAACCCGCTGAAGCTCGGACGCTACGAGAAGCACACGATCGAAGCGGTGATCGACCGCCTGGCGATCCCCTTGGAAACACCGAAGGACGACGACGGCTCGAACCGCCAGCGATTGGTCGAGAGCATCGAGAGCGCGCTGAAGCTGACCGATGGCGTCGTCGTCGTCGCAGTGGAGAACGCCGCGGCCTCTGGCTCGTCGCACACGCACGCCGGGCCGCCTGATGGCGCGTCGGCGAGCGGCGGCAGCGCGACGGGCGGGGCTGGCACGTACTACGACCGCGTGTACTCGACGAAGCACGCGTGTACGGATCATCCCGAGAGTTCGCTGGAGGAACTGAGCCATCGGCTCTTCTCGTTCAACTCACCCAGCGGCGCGTGCCCGGCGTGCAGCGGGCTTGGAACGCTCATGGAGCTTGATCCCGGGCTGTGCGTGCCGAATGAAGACCTGAGCTTCCGTCAGGGCGCGATCGCGGCGTACAACAAGAACCACGCGGTGCGCGCGTGGTTTACCAAGAGCTTGAGGAAGTTCTGCCGCGCGACGGGGGTGAGTTACGACGCGCCGTACAAGGAACTGACGCCGGAGTTCAAGCAGATGGTGCTGATGGGCACCACCAAGGAGCAGGCGGCCCGCTGGGGCCTGAAGCTCAAGGGCGTTGTGCCGGAACTGACCGAGTGGATGCTCAGCACAGAGAATCCGACGGTGAAGGAGTGGCTGTCGCAGTTCATGTCGCAGAAGTCGTGTGCCGCGTGTCATGGGGATCGGCTGCGGATCCAGGCGCTGCACGTGCTGCTGCAGAGCGAAGAGACGGTGGACGGCGCGAGCGTCGCGTCGGGCTCGGTGATCGGCGGGCGCGCGGCCATCGTCGAGGGCAAGAGCGCGAAGGCGACCAAGGGCAGGTCGAAAGCCGCGACGAAAGCCGTCGCGGCTGGCGCGGGCGAGATCGCTGGCAGTGCCGCTCCGGTGATGACCGACACGCTCAACATCGCGGAAGTCTCGCGGCTCAACATCGCCGATGCGGTGCGGTACATCTCCGGGCTCAGGCTGTCAAAGGAACAGGCGACGATCGCCGAGCCGATTCTCAAGGAGATCAAGGGCCGCCTCGGATTCCTGGGCGGCGTGGGGCTTGAGTATCTCTCGCTCTCGCGGCGCACCGCGACGCTCTCGGGCGGCGAGGCTCAGCGCATCCGCCTGGCGACGCAGGTGGGCTCCGGCCTCGTCGGCGCGTGCTATGTGCTCGATGAGCCGACCATCGGCCTCCACCAGCGCGACAACGACCGCCTCATCCGCACGCTGCGCCACCTCTGCGACATCGGCAACACCGTCATCGTCGTCGAGCACGACGAGGACATGATCCGCGCTTCGGACTGGATCCTCGACGTCGGGCCCGGCCCGGGCGTCCACGGCGGGCGGATCGTCGCTCAAGGCACCGTCGCGGATATCGAAGCATCGGGGTCGCTGACGGGGCAGTATCTGTCCGGCACGCGATCGATCGAGGTGCCGTCGAAGCGACGCGACCTCGACGAGAAGAAGGCGCTGGTGATCAAGAACGCGCGCCACAACAACCTCAAGGGCATCGACGTCAGCTTCCCCATCGGCGGGCTGGTCTGCGTCACCGGCGTCAGCGGCAGCGGCAAGAGCACGCTGGTGAACGACATTCTGCTGCAAGCGGCGTTCAAGCACTTTGGGCAGCGCGCGCAGGTCGGGCTCCACGACAAGGTGCTGGGGCTGAAGCACATCGATCGCATCATCGATGTGGATCAATCGCCGATTGGAAGGACGCCGCGCTCGAACCCCGCGACGTACACCGGCGTGTTCGATGACATCCGAAAGGTGTTCACCGAGACCAAGGAATCCAAGATCCGCGGCTACAAGCCCGGGCGATTCTCCTTCAACGTCTCGGCCAAGAACGGCGGCGGGCGCTGCGAGGCCTGCGAGGGCCAGGGGCTGAAGCGCATCGAGATGCACTTCCTGCCCGATGTCTACGTCAACTGCGAGGTCTGCAACGGCCAACGCTACAACCGCGAGACGCTCAGCGTTCACTTCCGGGGCAAGTCCATCGCCGATGTGCTGGCGATGACGATCGAGGAGTCGGTGAGCTTCTTCGAGAATCACCCCAAGATCCTGCGCCACGTCATGTGCCTGCGCAATGTCGGCCTTGATTACATCACGCTCGGACAACCCAGCACCCAGCTCTCTGGTGGCGAGGCCCAGCGCGTCAAGCTCGCCAGCGAGCTGGCCGCCGGCGTGTCGCTCGATGCGCTCACCACCGAAGGCCAGCGCGTCCGCGGCGAGTCTCAGGCCGGCGTCGAGGGCGATTCACGCTTCCGCGATGACGACGCCGACGAAGAAACCACGCGCCGGCGGGCGGTGCTGCTGGCCAAACGCAACAGCGTCAGTGCCCACACGCTCTACATCCTCGACGAGCCGACGACGGGCCTGCACTTTGAAGACATCAGCAAGCTCGTGGGCGTGCTGAATCGCCTCGCCGACGCCGGCAACACGCTGGTGGTCATCGAGCACAATCTCGACGTCATCAAGTGCGCCGACTGGATCATCGACATGGGCCCCGAAGGCGGCAGCAACGGCGGCACCGTCGTCGCCAGCGGCACGCCGGAGCAGATCACCCGCGTGCCGGCGTCGTTCACGGGGAGGTACTTGAAGCCGCTCTTGGGGAAGGGGCTTTGAGACTTGAAAGCAGCAAAGCAGCAAAGCTCAAAGCTCAAAGCTCAAATTGAACCAAGCCTCGTGCGCGTCACAGGCGCAGCCGGTCGCCGGCGATCCGGCCTTCATTCGCTGCTTTGAGCTTTGAGCATTTGAGCTTTGGCCTCACCCCCCCGCCGCCTTCGCCGGGTAGCCGAGGGCTTTGAAGTGATCGACGAGGCGGTCGCGATGGTCGCCTTGGAGTTCGATGGTGGCGCCGTCGAGCGTGCCGCCGGTGGCGAGTTTGGATTTGAGTTGCTTGAGGATCGCGGCGAGGTCGTCGGTCCGGTCGGATCGTGGCGTGAAGCCGGCGATGACGGTGACGAACTTGCCGCGCCGTTGCTCGCGGCGGATGCGGAGCTGCTGATCTTCCGGGCGAAGCACTTCGCCGCTGAGCCGATCGCGCGGGCACGCGCACGAGGCAACCGTCTTTGAGCAGCGCTCGCAAGTGACGGGGCGTTCGAGCGGGGTGCCATCAAACATTCCGGCCATCGGGAGTCTCCGGGGGAAACAACGGGGCCACACTGCACATCGCACATGGCCACATCGCACAGGGCCACATCGCACAGGGCCACATCAAGCTGCGAATCATGCGGTTCAGGCTTCGGCGCGGCGAGGGGGCTTGGCCCGCTTGGCGGAGGCGGGGTGCTCTGCGGGGGTTGTGGTGGCGGCGGATTTGCGCGTGGCGGGGTTGCGCGTCGGCTTGGGTCCATGTCCTGCGGCTGCGGCGTCTGCATCGGACGCGGTCGGCCTGGGGCTCGCGCGGGTCTCGAAGAAAGCCTGATACAACTCCTCGAAGAGTTCGTCATCAGCCTCTGCGACGCGTCCGCCTCGATCGGCGATGTTGGACCAGGTGAAGTGCATCTCACCAGGCGGGCGATCGGCGGGCGTGGCGCGGAGCGCCGCCAGCGCCGCGTCGTACTGCGCGCGTTTCTGCGGGTCGTTGAGAACGCTGTACGCCTGCTGCAAGCCGGCGAACTGCGCCGCGGCGCCAGCTTGCTGGTTCACGTCCGGGTGCAGGCGCAGGGCCAACGCTCGGAACGCGCGTTTGATCGCTCCGGCGGGCGCGTCCTCGGGAATGCCGAGGGTTTCGTAGTGCGTGCGCTGGGCGGGCATGGTTCGGGCGAAGGCTAGGCGACGCCCGACTGGGCTAGTTTACTTCTGCGGAGCAGGGGTGGTCGCCGCAGGCGCGGCGGGCGCCGCTGCGCCCTCGGCGGCGGGCGCCTTGGGTGCCGGCGGCTGGACGTACAGCCCCTCGATCTCGTACACCAGCGTGGCGTTGGCGGGAATGTTGGACCGTGGGCGGCCGCGCTCGCCGAAGGCCAGGTGCGCCGGCACGATCAGACGGCGGAACTGGCCGACGCGCACGCCAGTGACGCCCTCGTTGATGCCCAGGAACGGGAGCTGCGCCGGGAGCGTGACGCGAAGGGGCTCGCGTCCGGGGGCCTTGGAGTTGTCGACTTGCAGGCCGTCGGACTGGAGGTAGCCGTTGACATGCACGGCGATCTCGGTGCCGTCGGCGGTCGGGGCGTCCCCGGGCGGAATCACAAAGTCCATGATCACCAAGCCGCTCTCGCGCCGCTCGACCTTGACGGTGCTGGGGGCGGTGGTGAACGTGAGCGCCTGGCCCGCGGGCAGGCCCCAGACTTGCGTGTTCGAAGCATTAAAGCCGCGGTCGGTCCAGACGATCGAGCCCTTGGCCAGCGAGAACTCAGTTGAGAATCGAACCGCGCCGCCGGCGAGCGTGGGCGAGGAGGTGGTCGCGCCGGCCCAAGAGTCGCCCTGCTTGCTCAAGATGATCTCGCTGTTGACGCCGAGGCGATCGATCGGCATGGCCGGGAACATCTCGGGCGCCGCCCAGATGCCGGTGATCATCGCGCCGTGGGTGGGCGTGAACTTGGCGAAGTCCAGCACGCGCAGGACCGTCTGCGTGCCGGAGGG
>JAIEQQ010000215.1 GCA_019747615.1 Phycisphaerales bacterium | reverse complement strand
TGAAGCTCCGCCGTCCCTCGAAGCTCAGCGCGTTCAACGTCAACACCGGCGCACGGGCCAGCTTCATGCCGCTGCTGCTGTCTGATCTGCCGCCGGAAACCTCGCTCAGTGTGCTCGAAGCCATCAAGAGCGACGACGGCAAGATCACCCACTACGCCATCAAGGCCCCCGACTCCGCTCGCGGCTTCATCGCCCGCTCCAGCGTTCGCAAGGCCTCTGACGCCGAGACGCAGCAGTTCGCCGGCACCACCGCCCCGCCCCCCGCGGCAGCGGCCAGCGTGACGCCAGCACCCGACAAGCCCGCGACCACCGTCATCAATAACACGCCCGGCGCAAGCGCGCCGAAGCCCGATGCCGGCCGCTCCGGCACCGTGGTCGGCGCAACACCCGCGATCGGCGGACGGCTCGAGCCGGTCACGCCGCCGGCGCCCGTTGGCGAAACGCCCGCCGGCTTCACGCCGGTGCCCGAGGGCACGCCCGCGCCAAGTGAAGTGGTCCCTGATCCTGAAACGCCGCGCGTCGCGCCGCCCGCGGCCGCGCCGCAGCCCAGCCGCACCGAGTCACTTATGGCGCTCTACAACCGCGTGCGGTTGCAGCCGCTGGAGACCGCGGAACTGGACGAAGCCATCGGCGAGTTCCGCGCGTTCATCGATACGCTCAGCTCGTCTCCCCGCGATCAGGCTTTGGCCAAGAACCTCGATCGCTATGTGAAGGCGATGGAGCTCCGTCGCGAGCTTCGCGCCGACGGCGTGAACTCCGCGGCCGCCCGCCAGTCCATCGACACGCGCGTGGTCGAGCTCCGCCGCCGCATCGTCGAGCTCGAAGGCCAGCGCGTCTACACGATGATCGGCCGTCTTGTGCCGTCGGTCGTCTACGACGGCGAGCGCCTGCCGCGCTTGTATCGTGTCGAATCGCCCGAGCCGGGCTCGGCCCGCACGCTGGGCTACCTCCAGCCGGATCCGAAGCTCGACCTGGCCGGCAAGCTCGGCATCGTTGTGGGCATCGAGGGCGACGTGCGGTTTGACGAGGCGCTGCGCGCCAACATCATCTCGCCCCGCAAGATCGACCAGATCTCGCTGGAGCCCGTGAGCGGTCGCGTGATCAGCAGCGAGCAACTGACCAAGACGACGACGACAACCACCACCACGACGACGCCCGTTCCGGCACCCGCGCCGCGCACCGCGCCGGCGCCAGAACCAGCCCCTGCCCCGGCGGCTGAGCCAGCGGCACCGACGACGGCACCCACCACGCCTCGCGCCCCGCGCGAGCGCCAGCCCGAGCCGGCCACGGGCCTGCCGAAGATGAAGCCCGTGCCCGGTGCGAACCAGATCTGATCGCGCGCTCGCGCTGGCCAGCATGTGTTTGGTGGACAGTCCCTCTGAGGCCGGCCCAGACCAAACTGCAAGCACAGCAAAAACACAAACGCCCGACGATCTCGTCGGGCGTTGTGGCATTCAACAGGGGATAAGGGATTTGAACCCCTACTAACTGAGTCAGAGTCAGTCGTGCTACCGTTACACCAATCCCCTAACGCTCGAAGGGTACGCCGCCCGGTCATCACGTCAAGGCACTGGTGCGAGGCTCCCGGCAACGTCTCCGCAGCTCAAGCCACCCAGACCCAACTCAACGCCAACGCCAACGCCATGGGATCGTCTCAACCCGCCGCGTCGCCCGCGAGCATGTCCGAGTAGCTCTGGCTCAGCGGCCCGCCGAGCGCCGGCCCGAGGGCCTCTTGAAGCTGGTGCACCGCGTCGTAGCTCTTGACGAGGTTGTTCGAGGGCGACACCAAGGCCTCAAACTCCACGAATCGCCCGAGGCCCTCCACGTCGTCCACGTGGATCCGCACGCCGCCGAGCATGTACAGCTCGCGCGTCTTCTTCACCGTCACCCACACCGGCGGCTCGGTGGCACCGAAATACTGCGCCGCCTCGGCGACGGAGTAGATCGTGAACCGGCTGACACGGGCCTTGGCCTGATTCTCGCGATGGTAAAAGATGAACTCGACCGGCTGCGCCACGCCGTCGGCGACCGACTCGCGTTTCTTCAGCCGCCCATCGGCGAGCTTGAAGTACGTGTCGGTCTGCTGCATCGTCGCGATCTTGCTCGCCTTGAGCGAAGCCAGCGCCAGACGGCACAGCTCCAGATCGCGCAGCTCGTATTTGCATTCGACGTTCTGCATGCGGGAAGACGGTAGGGAGCCTTCAGCTGTCAGCCTTCAGCCGTCAGCAAGAACCCGAAGCCGGGAGCTTTGCTGCTTTCAGCTGACGGCTGGAGGCTGAGGGCTACTGATGCTCGTCAAGAAAACTCACCAACCTCGCCTCATCCCACACCTCAATCCCCAGTTCGCGCGCCTTGTCCAGCTTGCTGCCGGCCTTGTCGCCCGCGATCAAGATCGAGGTCTTGCTCGACACCGATCCGCTCACCTTCGCGCCGAGCTTCTCCAGCAATGCGCCGGCCGCCTCGCGTTCATATCGCTCAAGCGTGCCAGTGAGGACCACCGTTTTGCCCGCCAGCGGCCCATCGCCACCATCACCATCCCCCCCACCCCCACCGCCACCGCCTGCGCCCTTTGCCTTCGGTTCGCGATAGTCCTTGCTCGTCAGATCCACGCCCGCACTCTCAAGCTCCTGAAAGATCTGCCGCCCCGTTGCAGAGTGCAAAAACGCGTGGACCGCCGGCGCCGTGTCTCGACCGAGCCCGGTCTCAGGTCGCGCCTTGGGATCATCGTCGAAGCCAAGCCGCCGCGCCTCGTCCTTTGAGCACGCCTTCGGCCTCAATCGCGGCTCCTCCGCCTCCAGCAACTCCGCGACGCTCCGGAACATCTTCGCCAAACTCTTTGACGTCGAATCGCCCACATGCCGAATGCCCAGACCCGACAGAACCTTCGCCATGCCGCGAGACTTTGACCCCTCAATCCCCTCCAGCAGGTTGTCAACCTTCTTCTCGCCCATGCGATCCAGCGACATCAGCGCCGCGCGATGCTCGCGCAGGCGATAGATGTCCGCGAACGACTCAAGCGGGATCTCGGCGCTCGCGCGGATCTGGTCCACCGTCTTCTCGCCGAGGCCCTCGATATCCATCTGCTTGCGACCGGCGAACCAGATCAGCTTCTCGCGCACCTGCGCCGGACACAGCGGACTCACACAAAACCGCCCGCTCTCGCCGCGTGCCTCGCGCATCTCCGGATCCGCGTACTCCACCTCCACCGGCCCGCCGCACACCGGGCACACCTCCGGCGGCACGATCTTCTTCGCATCCCGCGGGCGCATCTCGATCACCACGCCCGCGACATACGGGATCACCTCGCCAGCCTTCTCGATGTACACCGTGTCGCCGATCCGGATGTCCGTCGTCCCCTTGCTCGGATCCTCCGGATCCAGCGGCGCATCAGCGACGCGACCGAAGTTGTGCAGCGTCGCGTGCCGCACCTCCGTTCCCGCCAGCAGCACCGGCTCCATCGCGGCGCGCGGCGTGATCTTCCCCGTCTTACCCACCTGATAATCCACTCGGATCAGCGTCGTCGTCTTCCGCTCCGCCGGAAACTTATACGCGATCACCCATCGCGGGCTCTTGCTCGTCAACCCCAGCACATCCTGCTGCGCAAACGAATCGACCCGCACGACCATGCCGTCGGTCATGTACTCAAGCTCGCGCCGCGCGATGTCAAACTCCGCGATCGCCTTCAGTGTCGCATCGATTGACTCGCACCGCACCGCGCGCCCGGTCGTCGGCACGCCCGCGCGTTTGAGCTTCTGACCGAACTCCCAGAACCCACCGGCGAACCCGCGCCCGTCTTCGCTGATCTCACCCCGCCCGTGCGCAAAGAACCCGAGCTTGCGCGATGCGGTGATCGTCGGGTCAAGCTGCTTCAGCGTACCCGCCGCGGCGTTCCGCGGGTTCATAAACAGCTCATCGCCCGCCTCCGCACGCTCGCGATTGACGCGCTCAAACTCCTTCAACGGAAAGTACACCTCGCCCCGCACCTCCAGCACCGAGGGCACCGCGCCCTCCAGCACCAGCGGCACGCCGGCGATCGTGCGCACGTTCGCGGTGACATCGTCGCCCTTGACGCCGTCGCCCCGCGTGACGGCGCGCACCAATCGCCCGCGCTCGTACCGCAGGCTCATCGCGACGCCGTCGATCTTCGGATCACAGACCACACCGAACGAGCCCGCCAGCGCCGTCGCGATCCGCTCCCACCACGCCCGCACATCGGCATCGTTATACGTGTTGTCGATCGAAAGCATCGGCAGCGCGTGGCGCACGGTGGCGAATCCATCGACCGGACTCCCGCCGACACGCTGCGTCGGCGAAGTGTCGTCGGCCAACTCCGGGTGCTTGGCCTCAAGGGCTTGAAGCTCCTTGAGCGAGCGGTCAAACTCAGCATCGGACATGATCGGCGAAGCGTCGGCGTAATACGCCCGGTTCGCCCGGTTCAGCAGCTCACGCAGGTGTTGGACGCGCTCTGTGTCACCCATAGATCCCGAGTGTACCGCCCCGCTCGACACGCCCGCCATCACGCCCCCGGCAACCGCCCAGCGCCGCCTCTACACTGCCGCCATGACCGCACGCCTCATCGACGGCAAGGCTCTCGCGGAGCAGTATCGCTCGCAACTCATCGCGCGCGTTCGGGCCGTGGAATCCCGCGGCACCAAAGTCCGCCTTGACGCCGTCCTCTGCGCCGCGGGCGACAACGCCAGCCGCGTGTACGCCGAGAATCAGGGCAAAGCCGCCGCGGCTCTGGGCATCGAATACAAGCTCCACGAGCTGCCGGCGAACGCAAACTTTGACGTCCTCGCCGGGCGCGTCTTGCTGCTGAACACGCGCGAGGACGTCACCGCCATCATGCTCCACCTGCCGCTGCCGGCGGGCGTTGAGCCCTACGACATCCAGCGTCTCATCGCGCCGGAGAAAGACGTCGAAGGCGTCAACCCCGCGAACATCGGCAACATCGTCTACGGCCGCTCCTCGCTTGCGCCCTGCACCGCACTTGCGGTCATCCGCATGATCGAGCACATCGGCGTCGAGCTCCGCGGCAAGCGCGCCGTGGTCATCGGCGCCAGCGACCACGTCGGCAAGCCCATCGCCGTGCTGCTGATGCGACAGGACGCGACCGTGGTGTCCTGCAACAAGTGGACGCCGGGGATCAAGAGCATCATGTACGCCGCGGACATCTTGGTCGCCGCCGCGGGCGTGCCGGAGCTGATCGTGCCCGACTGCGTCAAGCCCGGCGCGATCGTCATTGATGTCGGTGTGAACCGCATCACCGGGCCCGATGGCAAGGCGCGCACCGTCGGCGATGTTGCCTTCGAACAAGTCCGCGATCGCCTCGGGCCCGAGGGCTGCATCAGCCCCGTGCCCGGTGGGGTCGGGCCGATGACCGTGATGAT
>JAIEQQ010000062.1 GCA_019747615.1 Phycisphaerales bacterium | reverse complement strand
ATGAGCATCTGACTATTCGACTATCCGGGTGATGATCATCCCAGGAGACCCCGACGTTGAAGAACCGAAAGCCGCGTCGCGCCCAGCGTGTCTCATCTGGCAAGCCCTCTCAGGCGGTCGAGCGCCCGCCGACGCGTTCCAACCCGGAGTTCACGCGCTCGCTCCGTCAACTCTTCTGGACCAACGTCGCGCAGGAGATGCTCAACTCCCTCAGCGCCATGCTCACCGTCCAGAAGGAGCCCAGCGCTCTGGACGGTCGGCTCTCGATCCTCACGCACGCAGGCGAGCGCATCCCGATCGCCGAGGTTCATCCGCTCTTTGCGTGCAGCATCCCCGGCACGGACGCTGATCGCGATCTCTCGGCTGCGGTCCAGTGCTCGGTCTATCGCGTGGTGACGCCCTCCGGCGAGGCGTTCACGCTGCCGCTGAGCGAAGTCCGAGCATTCCACGCGGTCAGCGAGGAACTCCAGCGTCGCCTGCAAGAAGAAATGAGCGGTGTTGAGAGCGGCACCGGCGAGCCGTTCGGCTTCGCGGCGTTCGCCGAGACATCCAAGCAACGCGCCGTCGAGGCCGAGAGCATGCGGGGACCATCGCATCCCGGCAATGAGTCGGCACGCCGCGCCGAGGATCTCGAACAACCCATGCCGCGTGCGGCCGCGAGCGCCCGCAAAGCCAAGCCGAAGCGCTGAGCCCGCAAACGCCCGCAGTGTCCCCAAGTGCGCATCCTGTGCCACCGGATCACGGGGGTGCGTCCGTACGGACGCCAACTTTCCTCGCACACAAATCTTGCGGAATCTGCAACGCGCTCGGAGCCGAATCATCAAAGCTCGGCGAGTCGTGAGCCGTACTGCCTCGCGTGCAACGACCGGATACGCGGCCAATCATGTCGATTCGCCCGCGCGTCGGAATCATCAGTTCACCGTTCAAGCCACGCTCGGAGCCTCCGATGCCCCAGGACAACACCGACGCAACTTCCGCGGCTCCGACTTACGACGCCTGGGGCGATCTGCGCGTGCTCGTGGCGATCCCCGTCTACAACGAGGAACGCTACATCGATCGCGTGCTCTCTCGAGTGCTCCAATACACCAAAGACGTCCTGGTGATCGACGACGGCAGCACCGATCGCACGCCGCAGATGCTCGCCCAGCACCCGGTCTATGTCCTCCGCCACCCGACGAACATGGGCTACGGGCGTGCCCTGCGCGACGCGTTCACCTTCGCTGAGGGCCACGGCTACGACTGGATCATCACGATGGACTGCGATGAGCAGCACGAGCCGGCATCCATCCCCGCGTTCATCCGCGCCGCCGCGGCGGACAACGCCGACATCATCAGCGGCTCACGCTACATCGCGTCGATGGACGAATCCACCGAGCCGCCCGCCGACCGGCGCGCCATCAACGTCGCGCTCACCACCGAGCTCAACGACCGCCTCGATTGGTCCCTCACCGATTCGTTCTGCGGCTTCAAGGCCCATCGCGTCTCGTCGCTCGCTTCGCTGCGCCTCACCGAAACGGGCTACGCGTTCCCGATGCAGTTCTGGGTCCAGTGCGCCGCGCTGGGTCTCCGCGTTCGCGAGATCCCCGTCAAGCTCATCTATCTGGACCACACACGCCAGTTCGGCAACGGCCTGGACAACCCGCACGTTCGCCTCGCCCACTATCGCCAGGTGCTGCACGCTGAGCTCTGCCGCCAGGCCCATCGCCTGCCCGAGCACGCGCTGGCACAGCTCACCACACCCTGCGGCGGCTGCGGCGACAAGCGCTGATCAATACATCGCAGCGACCGCGTTCTCGATCCGCGCCAGTTCGCTCAGCGCTGCGCTGGCGCGACAGTGCCCGCACCACGTCTCCGGCGATGACAGCACCACGCCGCGATCGGCCAGCGCCGTGCGATCAACCGCGTCCGGCGGCGGCGGCAACATCGCGAGCCGGCTCAGCATCCGCGTGCGGAATCGCTCGGTGTGGCGCTCGTATTGCGGGTTGTTGACCATGCTCGCGTAGGTCGTATCGAGCTCTCGCTGAACACGCTTGATGCGTTCCTCGGGGTACGGGTGCGTCGCGAGCATCTGTGGCTGGCGCGGGCCGTCGCTGGCCGCCAGCAGAATCTGCATCACGCCGAGCGCCCCGCGCGGGTCGTAGTTGAGCCGCGTCATGTACCGCATGCCCAGCGCATCGGCCTCGTTCTCCTGCTCGCGGCTGAACCCGAGCACCGCCACCTGCGCCGCGTTCGCCGCGACCTCGGCGATCGCCTGATTCCGAGCCGCCGCCCCCGCGACGCCGGCAATGATCTGCGCCCCAAGCGCCTGGCCCATGCGCTCGTTCGTATGGCGCGCGGTCACATGCCCGACCTCGTGCCCCAGCACGTGCGCAAGTTCCGACTCGTCCTTCATCTGCATCACCAGCCCACGCGAGACGAACACCTTCCCGCCCGGCAGCGCGAAGGCGTTGATCACGTCGCTGTTCAGGAACGTGAACTCCCAGGGCAGCGACGGGTTGTCCGCCTCCGTCACGCTCGCCAGCCGCTTGCCGATATCCGTGACGTACGCCTGCAACTGCGCGTCCGGTACCGTTCCGCCGAACTCCTGCACGAGCTGCGGCTGGCTCTGCGTCCCCAGCGAGATCTCCTCGGCGCGCGAGAAAAACTGGAACTGCGACCGGCCAGTCGCCGCGTTCGTCTGGCAGCCCCCGAGGTTCAACATCGACACCGCCACGAACAGCACGCACAGCATTCGCCACAGCATGACGAGTCCTCCGATGGTCAACTCCCCAGCTCTCACTTCACGACGACTCCGAAGCGTACCACCGCCCGCGCGGGCGGGCCTCGCACGCTCACGAACGCTCAACACCACCCGCTCAGACGCTCCCGCGCTTCCGCTTGGCGCGGGCGCTCTTCACGAGCGCCGCCGCTCGCTTCGGGTCGATCGAGTTGATCCACTCGCCGCCGAGCTTGATCGATGAGCCGACGATCACGCCGTCGGCGATCCGCAGCAAGTCTCCCACGCTCTCGGCGTCCACACCCGACCCAACCAGCAGCGGGAGCTTCGTCGCGGCGCGCACAAGCTCAAGATCGCTCACGCTCGCCGGTCGCCCGGTGGACTGCCCGGTGACAATCACGCCGTCGGCACCGCTGAACTCCGCCCCGCGCGCGTGCTCATCGATCGGCAGATCGCCCGTGATCGCGTGCGAAGCGTGCTTCTTCTGAAGATCGGCGTAGATCGCGATGTCTTCGGCGCCGATCGAGCGCCGGTACCGCAGCAGCGGCCCCGCCGCCGCCTCGATCATCAACCCCTCGTCGGCAACGTGCGAGAACACGAAGTTCTCGCAGCGGATGAAGCTCGCCCCCGACGCCAGCGCTACCGCCAGAGCCTCGCGCTCGCCCCGCGCCAAGACCTGCACACCCAGCGGCAGATCCGGCACCGCCGCCCGCACCGCAAGCGCCGCCGCGGTCATCGCGCTGACGATCACCGGGTCGTGCGGCGCCATGACATACGGCGCGTCGTGCATGTTCTCGATCAACATGGCATCAAAGCCCGCCTCGGCCAGCGCCTGGGCTTCCATCGCCGCCAGCCCCGCGATCCGCGCAACCTCGACCTTTGAGTTCGGCGTGCCCGGCAAAGCACGCACGTGAATCATGCCGATCAGCGAACCACGTTTGAGCTTCAGCACGCCTCAGCCTCCGTTCACGCGGGCCGAACACCCATGGCCAGTTGGCGCAGCCGCTCCGCCTGCGCCTTGCGGGTCTCATCAAAGACCTGTTTCGACACGCGATACCCCACGTGCAGATCCGCTGCCGGCGCACCATCGGCCCCGCTGGCCGTCAGCGCGTCCTCGCTCTCGGTCGGCCGCACGCGGGCCTCGACCGTTCGTGCGCAGTGATCAATGATGCACGCGTATACGAACTTGAACGCGTCGCGAGGCTGCCGCATCTGCTCCAGCGCTTCGATCAGCGAGTCACGTGTGATCTCGGGCGCAAACAGATCACACAGCGTCAGCGATCGCCCGGTTGCGCCGATCACGCGGCACGCCGCGATGCGCGTGTCGCAGATGTCATAGAGCATCGGCCCGGTCCAGCCGAGCTGCTCGACCATGTTCTGCTTGTCCATGCGGGCCTGCTGGAAAAACGCCGCGGACTCGCGCATCAGCGCGTGCCGCAGCTCGATCGGCAGCAGCATCTTGACCGCGACGCCCTCCTGCTGAAGGAACGCGTTGTTGAACAGCGGCCACACCACCGTCCGCATGCGCTCAACATCGCCGCCGATCAGCGCCGGCTCATCAACCCGATCAACAACGACCACCAGCGTCGCGTATCCAAAGGGCTTCAGCACGCGTCGCAATCGCTGGATCATCGCCATCCGCGTCGCGTCGGCGTCCGTCACCGGCATCACCCCGCCGCCGCGCCAGCCCGTCGGCAGCTCGTGCAGGCTCTGGGCAACGCTGTGCTCACCGCGCCCGGTGATCCGCACCTGCTTGTACACGCGCCTCGTCACGCGATTGAACATGACGCGATGCGTCCACCACCGCTGGATGACAAAGAGCACCCACACCAGCGTGCTGCCGAAGAAGAACGTCGCCCAGCCCACCGCGTTGCCATCCGGCGTGCCGGTCAGACCCAGCCACTCGCGCCAGCCCAGGAAACCCGTCGTCGAATCCGGCAGATCCAGCCCTGTCGCGGTCCGCCGCGATTGATAAATCCACAAGAGCGTGACCACCGGCACCAGCCAGCCGATGCGCGCGATCACATAGCCAACATACTCACCAAGCGGGCGTCGCACGCCCACGCCCCGACGCAGCGACTTGGCCCGATCGCCCGCCCCCTCGCCCCGGTCATAAATCGATTGCAGCAACAACAAATCACGCCGCCACACCTTCTCCTGCGCCCGCGCCGTTCGGCGCGGCTCGGGCCCCAAGTCCAGCGCCGCCGGATCCGGCAGCGCACCCGGCACCGCCGTGACCCCCGCGCCGTTCTCGATCAACACATCCACCAGCCGCGGCACCACCGCGTGCAGCACCGCATCGGCATGATCAACCAACCGCGTCAGCTTGAACGAATCGCTCGGAGTCGTCTCACCCTTGCGCGTCTGTCGAACGAGCCGCGCGTGCAGCCGCTCAAGAAACGCCGTCAGATCATCGTGAGCGACCAGCAGCACCTTCTCGGTCGGGTTCGCAGCGTTGTGGAGCGCCGCCGCGTGCTGGATCTGCAGCCGCAGCGCCGTCTTGCCGCTGCCCTTCTCGCCGAAGGCCACCGACGAACTCGCCCGCGCCATATCGCCAACGACCTTCTCGAAATCGTTGTGCTGCGCCCGGCTCGCCAGCGATGCCGAGATCGCCGCCACGCCGGAGCTCGACGACTGCGCCAAGGCCATCGACGCCGCCAGCGAGCCCACG
>JAIEQQ010000257.1 GCA_019747615.1 Phycisphaerales bacterium | reverse complement strand
GTGCCCAGCGCGCGGTCGATGAGCTCGCGAGCCCGCGCGATGTCATCCACGCGCAGGGCGATGCGCACCCGCAGCACGGTTGCGAACACCGAGCGGCCCATGCGGGCCTCATGCGGTTCCTGGCCGTCCTTCGCTTCGACCGTTTCACCGGGCATGACGGCCATCGCATCCAGCGCGCGGGCGAAGCGCTCGACGCCGGCGGTATCGAAGCTCATCACCGCCATCTGTCCGCCCAGGAACGACATCGCGCTGGCATTGGGGTTCAGCGCCGCGGCTTCCTGAAGCGCCGCTCCGGCCTGTTCGAAGTTGCCGCGATCGACTAGCAGCGCAGCTTCGACGACGCGGGCCTCCCACGAGAGTGGATCAAGCCGGCGCGCCTCGGCCAGGAGGGTCATCAACGTGTTCAGATCGTTCTGCACCGCATCGGCCTGATCGGCGCCGGCGCGCTGACCACGCCGCAGGATCACGGCGCCCGCCCGCGCCGCTTCGACGATTCCCATTGCGGTGCGCGGCTTGGCCGCGCTGAGCTCGCGCAGGCATTGCATCGCACTCATCACCGCCAGCTCGTTCAGCCCCAGCATCTCTCGGGCCTCGCTGAGCAATCGCAGCGCCCGAAGCGAGCTCTCGGTGCCCGGCTCGCCGAAATTACCGCTGAGGATCGCCAGCGCGTCGTCGATCTCGCCGCGATTGATCGCGGCCTCGGCGCGATCGAGAGGATCGGCGGCGGGCGAGCGGGCGCCGATGAGCGCATCGTCATCCCAGCACCCGCGTTGGAGCGCGAGCTTGGCGCGCAAGGCCGGGAGCTGGATGTCGGCTTCGGTCGCCAGGCCATGACGCACGCGCAGCCGAGCCCGCTCGATATCGGTGAGGAACTCGGATTCGAGCGCAAGCCGCAAGACGGGCGAGACGCGAGCAAGGTCGCCAGCGGCCGCGGGCGCGGTGGCTTCGGGAGGGGCGGGCGCGCCCGGTTCGATGATGACGGGCTGGTTGGCGTGAGCGAATGCGGCGCGGGATACGGGTGCAAGCAATCCGGCGAGGGCGATCAAGGCGATCAGACGGATCGCCGGCGAAGCGCCGGTGTGGCAAGACCGTGAGCGCCGGACCCCTCTCGGAGAGAGGGGGTACCCAAAGGCATGCGATTCACCAGCGATCGGTATCAGGCGGGTGGCGACGCGGGCGTGTGTGTGATGTTGCCGCATGTGTGGTCTCGAAAGGTCCATCGGACCACGCCGAAGTCGGGTGATCGTGGGGCGTTAGCGTCGTGGGCGTTCTTCGCCCTGCCAGCCTGCGGGGGCCTTGGTGTCAAACATCGCGTCACCAAGAGCCGCGGCGGCGTTCGTCTTGATATCGACCAGCAGCACCTCGGCCTTGCTGTCATCGGTGTTGGAAGTTTGAGCGAAGACGGGCAGATTGTCGCCGTTGCGATACCAGAGCGAGATCTCGCGGAAGTTGCGAGCCTCGGCGCTGCCGGCGGTCGGCTTCAGGCGGAGCTGGCGGGTGTTCTTGAGCAGCGAGCGGAGCGATTCGAGCTCTTTTCCCTCGCCGATCCCATCCAGCGAGTTTTCCGGCGATGTGAGCGTGAACCGGGCGATCATGTCGTCCTTGCGCTGGCCGATGGGCAAGGGCACGGGGCCCTCGCCGATCTTCAGCGGGTCTTTGCCGCCGGCGTCGTTGATCAGTTCGATGCGGTTGAACTGCTTCTCCACGGGGTTCCGAGTGATGAGCCACCGCCCGTCGAAGACGTACTCCTCCCGGTCGTTGCGCACGCTGTCATCGACGACCTTGGTGTCAAACATGACCGCGAACTGGCGCTTACCCTTGGCGGCTTCGCGATAGTGAACGCTGCCGCGCCAGACGTGGGTGCCGCCGCCTTGGATTTCTGGGAAGCGCTTGACATACTGCACCGTGGACGAGAGCCCGCTGAGCCCCTTGTCCGCGGCTTCGATATCTGTGAGGAGCTTCTCGGTGCGTTCATCCGGCTTCGCCTGAACGGCCGGCGCGGCTGCGTCGGCAGGTGGCGCGGGCTTGATGACGATCGTGCCGGGCAGGATCTGCGGCGGCGCCGGGGGCGCGCTGGGATCGGGCGTCGGCACCGGCGTCGGAGCGCTTGTGGGCTGGGCCATCGCCATCGCCCCGGGCCAGATTCCCGCGATCGTCACGCCTGCGGCGCAGATGAGTGCCAGCGGCGTTGCGAGTCGGCGGGCGTTGGGAGTGGCAATCGGCATCTGGCGTGCGTTGGGCATGGGTGGTCCTGGATCTCGTGGCGGGGCGCTGGCCGTTGGCCGGCTCTCGGTTGTACGTTCAATGCTGTGTATTCGCTGCGTCGCCGGGCGCGGATTCTGGGGTCGAGTCCGCCGCGGAGCCTGCGGCTGCCCGCGTTGATTGCTCCTTCAAGTGCGTGAAGAAGTCCGTGAGAATACTCGCGGCGGCGAGGGCATCGCGCCGGGATTTCTTTTCGCCGCGGGTCATGCCGCTGCGGCTCATCTGCCAATCGGCCTGAACGCTGCTGAGGCGTTCGTCTTGAAATTGGATCTGGAGTCCGGTCGCGGCGGCGATCTTGTCGGCCAGGCCGCGGACTTTCTTGGCCCGCGGGCCCTCGGTGTCGTCCATGTTGATGGGCAGGCCGACGACGAGCGAGCCCGCACCACGGTCGCGCGCCGCGCGGACAAGGGCATCCAAGATCGCCCGCCCCCCGTCGTGCGTCACCGGCACTTCGAGGACATCATCCGGCGAGACGAGCCAAGTCTCGGTATCGCCCACCGCAAGCCCCGTGCGCTTGTCGCCAAGATCGATGCAGAGGTATCGCACGAGAACAGGGTAGCGGAGGATGGCCGCGGCGTAGGTCGGTGGTTGGCGTTCAGAATGGCGGGCAGCGGATCGGCAATCGGGAATCGTGATGAAGCCAACGCACGCTGAGCTTCCTTCGCGCGCCGGCGGGTCGCCGTTGCACTTGCCTTTCCCCGGTTGCCGATTGCCGATTCCCGATTGCCGTCCCTGGCGCGGCGTTTGTCGCCGAAGCCGCCACGGTCACTTGAGTTTGCTGTCAACGAGGCCATGCAGCGCCTTCAACTCCTCCGCCTTGCTTCGCGGCATCACCAGCGTTGCTTCCGGCGTGTGCACCACGATCATGTCCTCGCAGCCCAGGACCGCGATCGTGTGGTTTGGGTCGCTGCTGACCAGCAGGTTGTTCTTGCCGCTGACGATCGTCGCGTGGTCCTTGTCCAGTGAGCCGCCCACGCGGTTGCCCGCGGCGTCCGGCACCAGCGTCTCGCCGTAGCTCGGCCATGAGCCAACATCGAGCCAGCTCAGGTCCATCAGCACGGTGCAGACGGGGAAGTCGCCGCTGGTGCTGGCGGGCTCCATCACTGCGTAGTCCACGCTGATCTTCGGGAGCGTCGGGTAGATCTCGCCCAGCACCTTCTGCTGGTCCTTGGTGCCCCAGGCCGCCTGGATCTTCATCAGCCCTTCGTAGCACTCGGGCTTGTACTTCTTGATCGCGCTGAGCACCGTGCTGGCCTTCCAGACAAACATACCGCTGGACCATCCGAAGTGGCCGGATTGCACATACGCCTGCGCACGCTCGATGCTCGGCTTTTCGACGTATCGCGCCACGCGCCACGCGACGCCCTCGGCACCTTTGACGCCTTGCACTGGCGAGCCGCGCTCGATGTAGCCAAAGCCCGTCGCGGCGTGCGTGGGCTTGATAGAGAAGGTCACCAGTCGCTGCGGGTCCGCCTCGACGAGCTTGAAGCCCGCCTCGACGCGTGCGCGAAAGACATCCGCCGGTTCGATGACATGGTCCGCAGTGAAGACCGCGAAGATCGCGTCCTTGTCCAGCTTGTGAAGCACGGCGGCGGTGAAGCCCACCGCGTTGACGGTGTCGCGAGCCGCGGGCTCGCCGAGGACTTGGGCATCGCTGAACGCGCTGAGACTCTCGCGAATCTGCGAGCGGTAGCCCTCGCCGGTGCAGATGTAGCGGCGTTCCGGCGGCACGAGGCCGTCGAGGCGCGCAGCGGAGACTTCCAGCAGGCTGCGGGCGGCGGTGTTGGAGCCCGAGCCGCGCACCAGCGGCAGCAGTTGCTTGGGCTTGTCCAGTCGGCTCATGGGCCAGAGTCGCGTGCCCGCACCGCCGGCCATGATCATCGCGTATCGCATAGACGCACTGTATCGGTTCGCGCCGGGGCTGAGTCAACTGCGAATCAGCGGGTGACGCTCAGCGAGTGGCGAAAACCGAGCGCACGAGTTCATCGACGGTCCACGCCCGCCCGGCCTCGTGAGCGCCGACGACCTTGGCGATGTTCCGCTCGGCCTCGTCGCGCTTCTGGCCCAGGTTCATCAGGGCGGCGACCGCGTCTTCTTCGGCGGTGCTGCGGGTTGAGGTGGGCGCGACGCCGCCGCCGGCGCGACGCCCGGTGCCCTTGATCTCGACTTCAAGATCCGCGAACGCGTCCACCTTGCCCTTGAGTTCGGCGATGATCGTCTCGGCCAGGCGCTTGCCGACTTCGGGCAGTTGGGTGAGGGCCTTGGCGTCGCCCCGCATCACTGCGCCTGCGATGGCGCCCGGATCCTCCGCAAGCGCCCGCAGCGCCCGCCGATTGCCGATGCCCTTGACGGTGGTGAAGAGCTCGAAAAACTCCCGCTCGCGAGCGGTCGAAAAACCGATGAGACGC
Source organism: Phycisphaerales bacterium (assembly GCA_019747615.1). The sequence continues at coordinate 707 of JAIEQQ010000257.1, read as the reverse complement.
GGGATGAAGCTGGAGCCCTGGTTCTGGCCTTCGAGATAGGCCATCGTCCAGAAGGTGACCGGCTGACCGATGCTGGTCGCCAAGCGTCGGGCGACGTACTGGGGCGTCATCACCTCGAGCCAGACATCAAAGCCCGCCAGGCCCGAAGCGCCGAGCCCGGCGGCCGCGGCGCCGGTTGGGTCGTTCGCCAGCCCCGGCCCACTGCGCAGCACCACCGTCTGGCCTTCGATCGACTCGATGATTCCACGCACGCGGGCGATCATGGGGCGAGCATAGCGAATCCGAACTTCCGCCGGACAGCCGACCGATATTTTCGCGGATCTCTTGCCCGCCCGGCTCGGTTCGGGCGCTGCAAACGCCGATAACGAGGGGAGTTGTTCAGTCGCTGATGATTGGTGATCCGCCGAACGAAGTGAGCGATACCTGATGAGCGCCTTGCCCCATCCCGCTGCGTTGCCCGTGTCCGATCTTGAGATCGATGTGCTGGGGCCGCTGCCCGATGCGCCGCCGGGCGTCTTGCCCAAGACGGGCGTGGTGCTGATCGGCACGCCCGCCACGATCCGGCAGATGGCGACCGGCCTTTGCGAGCTTGACACGCCTTGCGTGGTCACCGGGTGCATCGGCCTGGACACGTTCGCGATCGGGCGTCAAGAAGCCGGGCGTGCGGAGGGGGCGTTGCCTCAACTGCTGGGGACGATCGCCGATCT